>JAHJSM010000002.1 GCA_018830295.1 Patescibacteria group bacterium
CGATGGTCGATAGAGCCAATTTTCGCAACCGACAAGAAAGAATAAAAATAGCATTTAATTTCTGGGCATTCTTTTCTTTGATTTATGAATCAAATTCGGCAGAATGATTGTGAAAGTTTGTTGCGGATTTTGTTCGGGAGCAGAGTAGGGTATAGTGAAGCATAGTAAGACAGAGGTTCTGACAAAGTAAAATATAAATTAAGATGGAAAATTTAAGAGAAAAAAGTGGTAATTTTTTATATCCCCTAAGAGCTTCCGAGGTTGTTCGCCAGCCTGATTTTTTGGAGGATATTGAGCAGTTGTCTCTTGAAAAAGAGGAGGAAGCAGAAGTTTTAAAATTTGAGGAACCATTTTTTAGCGAGCTTCGCAAGTTAGAGGATATCACTATTTCTAACCACACAATTTATCCTGAAGCTTTTGCGGACAAAGAAGGAAGTAGGCTTTTTTCAATAATTTATTTGGATAAAGGGTTAAAAAGCAGATTAGAAACTTTGGCGAGCGAGCGAGGCGTTGAATTAAAAAGCGCAAAGGTTAAGCGGGAGATTTATGATGCTTTCTTTGATGACCTTGATGGCGTTGCGGGTTCCATTGATAATTTTAAGAGATACAGAAAAGAAGGGGTCGAATTTGTGAATTTAAGCAGAGTTTTAAACGAGATAGGAGGCAGAAACGAAAAAATAGCTGTTTTTAGAGGGGACGCGCCAGAAATAGGCGAGTTGACAAAAATAGAAGTAGAGGAAAAATTTTTTACAGAAATTGACTTAATTAATATCCCCAAGCAGTTAAGAACACGAATTGATCGTTATTCTTCTGATTGGACAAAAGAACAATTTATTCAAACTTTCCGAAATGCTAATGGGAAAGTAGAGCAACTTTCAAATCCTGAAAGAATTACAAAAATAGTTAATGTTGACAAGTTAATAGAAAAAATAAAAGGATTGAGAAATTTCAAAAAGCAGTTAAAGAAAGAAATTCAAGAACTTGGAACCGAAGATAGCGCTTTAGCGGAGACAAAAAGAATAGTTATCGGTATTTACAGAAGATACTTAAATGTTTTGATTGCTCAAAAATATTCTTTGGGGCGAGTTTTAGCAGCTCAATCTAAAAAGACGGAAAAAGAAGAAGTCGCATTGGGTTTAGTAAAAGGAACTGACCGTATTGCAAAAGCTGACAGGTTTTCTTCGGGACAAGCATCTCGCACGATAGAACGGATAGACCACTTTTTACAGGGTACCGGGGTAAAAGTAGGAGACAATGGATTATTTATGACTATCCCAGAGAGATTATCAGAGTACGCGCAAGCTCGAGCTGATGAACTTTCTCTTGAAGATACCGAAGAATATAAAAAGTATAACAGTTATAAGGTCAATGCCCAGCAAGCCAAGGTTTTATGCGAAGCGATTTTGCAAAGATATGGACTTGCAAAGGGAGATAAGATATGGGAGGCGGTAGTTTTGGAAAGAAAAGGGACATTGGGGGTAAATAGAAAAAAAAGAGAAATAAGAATTCCCAAATCTTTTAGAAGGGGTTTGGTTGATACTGTTGCTGTCCTGGCTCATGAAGTAGAAGGTCATGTTTTAAGATATAAAAACAGAGAAGAGAGCTTTGGTGATGGACTACGGTTGATAGATGAATTTTCCACAGGAAGGTCTAGTGTTTTGTCTGAAGCCGCGGCAATGAGGATAGAGGACAATACTAAACAGGCGGTGGCCGGAGTAAGAAAAGAGGCCTTGTCCTATTATTATCTTGTTTTACTTGAGAAGAGAAATGGGGGTAGTTTTAAAGAGTGTTTTCATGTGTTTTTTGAAGCTTATGCTAAAAAAAAGTATGACTTATCACTGGAAGAAGCGCTTAAGGATGAAAGATACAGAGAAATATTTGACCATGTTTATCCAAGAACCCTGCGAATTTTTAGGATGAATACTCCGCTTAATGATAGAACTGGGTTTTTACCAGATTCAAAACAAATGCAGTATATAGAACAGGAATTAGTAGTTGATGTTTTAAAAGAAAAAGGGCTATCAAAATTGCTTCATGTTGCGGGGATAGATTTATATTCTATTCAAGAATTAAGGCGGATTGGAATGTTGGATTTAAGCAAAGTTAAGGAACCTAAAATGATAATGGCAAAAGAAATTTGGCCCCAAGTTAAAAAGTTTTTAGACGCCGGAAGATCTTTGGATGAGGCGATAGTTAACATAATCTAATACTGATTAGACTTGTAGTTTTTTTTATTTAATTTATAGGGCAGAGCAGAGAATTGGGGATTTCTCAAAATACCAGGTTCTAACTTTGTTCCACCCGCGGAGCCGAGTTTGACGAGGCGAACTCTGATTTGTCAGAGAAAATATCATTTTCTGTTTTTCTCTTTATTTTTTTCGCGCCGCCTTGCTTTCGCAAGGCAGGCGTTTCTTCGGAGGCAAAATCCGGAAAATTCTCTGAAATCTCTGAATAAAAGAACCGAATCTTAACATTTTCGGGGGAATAGATAATTTCTTTCAGAAATTTTTTAATCAAGAGGTTTCTTTCAATCCCTTTTTTCCGAGAGAGGGCGGAGAGGAATGATTTTAGGGTGTTCGCATTTTCTTTGCCGAAGCAAGCTCGCTACGGGGCAGGCAGGGGCAAACAGGTGGCAGAAACGAGGTGATAAATTGTTATTTAAGATAAATATGCGTATCTGGGATATTAATCCAAAAAAGTTGTGCAACAAGCATTTGTTTGGTGAGCATCGAGAGCTTCATGCTATTTGGAGTATTTTAACTAATGACAAAAAAGGATATAGAAATCATCCAGAAACAAAACGCTGGGTTGGTAAAAATAAAGCTTTATTTGTAAGACACGAACAGTTAGTTAAAGAAATCAAAAGACGAGGATATCATCATAATTCACCCTTAAATAAAAACCTTTCTTGTGGTAAAATTAAACAAGATGAGTTTGTTAATACCAAAGCCGAACAAAAAATAATTTTAAAACATAAGAACTGCGACTGTCCTTTATAATAAAATTATTATTCAAGGGGGGTTTGCACTCACAATAAAACATTTTAAAGGTCGGGCTTTATTGTTAAAATTAAATATTAAAAATAAAAAAATATGAATAAATTAAATACTTTAGACTGGGTTGCTTTAGTGTTGGTTATTGTCGGCGGCTTAAACTGGGCTTTGGTCGGTTTATTTAGTTTTGATTTAGTAGCGACGATATTTGGAGATATGTCTGTTTTATCCCGCATTGTTTATGTCTTGGTTGGCTTGTCCGCTGTTTATGTTTTAGCCAGTCTGGGCAAATTAGCCAGAAAATAACTTTTTGGCTAAATAAACGCCGAATATGGATTCGGATATCCGCTCGCCACGCTGGAATAAATTTTAAACTATATTTCTTAGCGTGGTGGGTGGGTAAAAATTTTAACAAAACCTATGAATTACAAACGTCTTATAATCTCTCTGGCATTACCGCAATTGGCCGGCATAGTTGGTTCGCTTTTTACTACTTCGGCCATTCCGACTTGGTATGCCACATTACAAAGACCGAGCTTCAGTCCTCCTAATTGGATATTCGGCCCGGCTTGGATTACGCTTTATATCTTAATGGGCATTAGTGTTTATTTAATCTGGCAGAAAGTTGAGAAAAACAAAACAGCCAGAGGTGCGATTCGGCTGTTTTGGATTCATTTGTTTTTCAACGCTATCTGGTCAATAATATTTTTTGGGCTTCAAAACCCTGGCCTGGCCTTTGTAAATATTATTATCATTTGGCTTTTGATCATCGCTTTAATGATTAAATTTTGGAAGATCAATCGATGGGCGACTTATCTCTTAATTCCGTATTTGCTTTGGGTAAGTTTCGCCAGCCTGTTAAATTATTTTATTTGGTATTTGAATTAGCCAGAACTTCAGGCCATTCTCGCACAATATAAAACTTCCAGTAGCCAGAATACTCTTTAATAGCGGTTCTAAACTCGCGTATCACGGAGAGCATAGTAGGGTATAGTGAGGCATAGTGAAGTATAAAACGACTGTTTGTTTATGCGGTTGTTTTTTTGTTTTAATGCGCTGGATGTTGGAATTTTTTTGTGATAAAATTGAATTATGAATTGGTTCATGATTGCGTTAGTAGCCCCTATTTTGTGGGCTGCGACAAACCACATAGATAAGTATTTAATAAATAAGTATTTTAGAAATGGAGGGGTTGGCTCTTTGATTATTTTTTCGTCTTTGATAGGAATATTTGTGCTGCCTTTTATTTTGATAATTCATCCGGCGGTTTTTTCCATTAATCCAATTCTCGCGTTGCTCATTATAGCCAATGGTTCGCTATATGTTCTGGGTTTATTGCCATATCTTTATGCTTTAGCTGAAGATGAGGCCTCAATTGTTGTTCCTTTGTTTCAAACTATTCCTGTTTTCAGCTATGTATTGGCTTTTTTTGTTTTAGGCGAGAGATTGGCAAGCATTCAAATTGTCGCTTCTTTGTTGATTATATTAGGGGCCATAACTTTGTCCTTAGATCTAAATCAGAAAAAGATAAAGTTTAAGAAAAAGGTCTTTTGGTTGATGTTTTTGGCATCTTTCTTAATAGCGCTCAATGGGTTGATTTTTAAATATGTTGCTATTCAAGAAAATTTTTGGACGACAAGTTTTTGGGAGTATATTGGCTTTGCAGTTTTGTCTATTATTTTATTGCTTTTTGTTAGATCATACAGGGAACAGTTTTTATTGGTGGTTAAAAACAATAAAAGGGCTGTCTTGGGATGGAATACAACAAACGAAGTATTAAATATTATTGCGAAAATAATAATGAATTTCGCTACATTGCTCGCGCCATTGGCTTTGGTCTGGGTTGTCAATGGATTTCAGCCATTCTTTGTTTTGTTTTTCGGAATTATCATTACTTTGTTTTCCCCGCATTTCAGTAAAGAAAATTTATTAAAAAAACATTTAGCTCAAAAGGTTATAGCGATTTTAATAATGTTTATAGGTGTCTATTTATTGAATGTCTGATTGGCATTACCCAGCCAATGATAGGGGATTTCTCAAAATACCAAGTTCTAACTTTGTTCCACCCGCGGAGCATAGTAGGGCATAGTGAAGTATAATAAAGTATAAAATGACCGTTTGTTTGTGCGGTTGTTTTTTGTTCCCGTTGATATTGACATAATTTATTATAACAAGTATTATAATAAAAAAGTATCAAGAATACTTTTTATGACTGTTTTTTAACAAGTGAATAAAAATAAAAAGATTGGGAGGAGGTGAGAAAAGTGAATAATGCGAAGAAAACAAAGATTAAAAAGGTTTTGAAGAAGTATAATTACTGGAGAAAGGCCTTAAAGTTATCTTTTCTCCCGCGGCGTAAATTGCTTGTTGGATCTAATTGTCAGGTCGCTTGCCATAGCGATCCATGCCAGGCGGATCCGACTTGTGATTTTGATTAAGTTAGGCAGAAACATGGGTCTGGTCGATTTATTGGCCAGACCCAATTTTACAGAAAGGAGATGAGATAATAGGTATGGAAAATTCTAGTCCTAACTTTTATGTTCAATGGCATATAACTGATAGATGTTCCCAGAGATGCAGGCATTGTTATCTTTTCCAGTCAAAAAGATATTCTCATCAGCAGTCAAAAGAACTTAAGTTTGATGATTTATCATTAGTAGTTGAAGATATTTTCAAAACAGCCGAAATGTTGGGGGCTAATGCTGTTTTTGTGTTAACTGGCGGAGACCCCATACTGCATCCTGATTTTTGGCGTCTTTTGGAAATTATTAATATCTTTAATGACAAATTTCAAGTTGAATGCGCTGTAGATATTTTAGGAAATCCTTTTTATGTGAATTCTACAACTGCTTCAAGAATGAAAAAATACGGGGTTCGCAAATATCAACTTAGTTTAGACGGACTAGAGGAAAAGCATAATTTTTTAAGGAGCGATGGTGGATATCAGGAAACATTGAGAGCAGCTCGGGTTTTAAGGAAAGCGGAGATTAGGTCAACTTGCATGTTTACTTTATCTAGGTTCAATGCTCCTGATCTTATAGAGATTATGAAAAAGATAGCAGAAGAAAAGTTTGATGCTTTTGCTTTTGCCAGATTTTGTCGTCCCAGCAATTGGTCATTGGATAAATACAAGGAACAGATGTTTAGTCCATCGGAATATAAAAAACTATTAACAGAAATATATAATGCCCATCAAGAGTTGGCTATAACTCATCCTAATACTAGATTTGTGTTCAAAGACCACCTGTGGGAACTTTTCTTCTACGAAAAATATTCTAATGAGCAAAAAACCGAATTGGATCAAATTAGAAAAGACAAAATTGTGGCTGGTGGTTGCGGCTTAGGAGTTGCTAGTTTATCGATTCTTTCTGACGGCGCGGTATATGCCTGTCGTCGTTTCCCGAGTCCTATAGGCAAAGTCCCAAATCAAAGTTTAATTGACTTGTTTATTAATTCTAAACAATTAAATAAATATAGGGACTTAGGGCAGTATAAAAAATGCAAAAATTGTCCTTTGCTGTATGTGTGTCGAGGATGCGGGGCGGTGGCTTATGGCGTTTCGGGGTCATTTTTTGATGCCGATCCCCAATGTTGGCAAGACCTTGATTAAATCAAGGTTGGATTCTATAATTAAAGGAGAGTAGGGAAAACCTTGCTCTCCTTATTTTTATGTTTAAATTTGGCGGGACGATAGATAAAAAAATAAAAGAGATAGTGGGAAATTTGCCGAAGGGCGGTAGAGTTTTGGATTTGGGTTCTGGATTGGGGGCTAATAGTATTTTTTTATCTGAACAGGGGTTTAAGGTTGTTTGTCTTGATAAAGATGAGCAAGTATTTAAAAAAATAAAAGAAGATTATCCAAAGATTAATGTTTTATCAAGCGATATTTCGGATTTTGTTTTTTCTCAAAATGAATATGATTTAGTTTTAATGTTGAATGTTTTGCATTTATTTAAATTTAAAGAAGTAGCGAGGATAATAAGCGATGCGATCGGATCATTAAAAAAGGGCGGTTTTCTTTATCTTAAAGTTTTTTCCACCAAAGATCCTTCTTATCAAAGGTTCGCGTCTATTGCCCAAAAAACAAAAGAGAAAAACACTTTTTATAGCAATAAAACTAAAAGTTTTACGCATTTCTTTTCCGAAGATGAATTTTTGAAACTTTTTAAGGGGCATGAGGTTTTAGAGATGACGGATGCGGTAGTAGAGGATAGCCATCCTCCTCTCGGGAAACACGAACATGGGATTTTTACGGTCTTAATTAAAAAGCAATAATTTGCGCGTGTTTAATTTCAAAATACCAAGTTCTAACTTTGTTCCACCCGCGGAGCATAGTAGGGTATAGTGAAGCATAATAAGGCAGAGCGCGAATTGTGTTGACAGAATAGTATCCTTATGCTATTCTGTTTTTAGTTCTTTAATTAATAAAAAAGGAGGGAAAGAAATGAAAGTAATTATTCAGGACATACCGCAAGAATTTGTAGGACCAGTAAGAATAAGGCATCTAGAAGAAAAGGGAATAGTAATATGCTATAAAGGAAATAAGATTGATTTAGAGATTGATGATCAAAAGTTATCTGAAAGAATTTTAAGAGAACAATGTAACTTTGTTTTTTAATCAATAAAAATATCGAGATTATCTTCGAATAATTTAAGGAGGGATGAATATGCCGAATATTTTTATTTGCGGGTACAGCAAAGAAAAAGCCGAGAATCTAAAAAAGGTTATTGATGACACGATGGAAGAATTGGGTCTTCAGGATGACGCGATAACTTCGGTTGTAGAAACAAAACCAGAGTCGTGCGACCGCAAAAGAAATCCTATGCCTCATCTTTGGGTGCGTTCGACCGACAAGAAGGAAGTTTTCAAGATTATTAAAGCATTCAAAAGAAAAAACTTAAAAGAAGATTTGGAGTGGGATATCATCGGAGGCTTTATCCCAGCAGATGAAATGAAGTTGAGTCAATAAAAATTAATTCCTCGCGGAAAAGTACTTCTGCGAGGAATTTTTATTTTAATCAAAAAAATCGCCTTTTGGGCGGTTTTTTGGTAGAATGGAATAATGATTAAGGAATATGATTTTGATGTCGCGGTGATTGGCGGGGGGCCGGCTGGAATGATGGCGGCTGGTCGGGCGGCTGAATTAGGCGCCCGGGTGGTTTTAATTGAAAAAAACCAGAGTTTAGGGAGGAAGTTATTGATTACGGGCGGTGGTCGGTGTAATCTCGCGCAGGCCGAATTTAACGACAAGGCCTTTGCTAACAAATTAGGCAAAAACGGACAGTTTTTGTTATCCGCGCTTTCGGTTTTTGGGCCAGAAGAAACGATTGAATTTTTTGAAAAGAGGGGATTAAAAACTAAAACCGAGAGAGGCAAGCGAATTTTTCCCGTTTCGGACAGGGCGGAAGATGTTTTGAACGCTTTGCTTGGATATTTAGATAAAAATAAAGTTAAGATATTTTTAGGGCAGGAGGTGGTTGGCTTTAAAGTAGAGGGCGGGAAAATAAAAAGCGTAAGGTTGAAAGATAAAGAGATATTCGCTCGTTCATACATTTTAACCACGGGCGGAAAATCTTATCCCGGAACTGGTTCAGACGGCAAGGGTTGTCAATGGGTTCAAAAGATGGGCCATAAAATCATAGACCTGAAGCCGGCGTTGACGCCCATTAGAACCAAAGAAGATTGGCCTCGCGGTTTACAGGGATTGAGTTTGAAAAACGCGCGCGTATCTGTTTTCCAAAATAATAAAAAAAAAGACACGCGATTTGGGGAAATGCTTTTTACTCATTTTGGAGTCAGCGGTCCGATCATTATTGATTTGAGCAAAAAAATAGGCGAGTTATTGAAGACAGGGGAAGTCATCTTAAAAATTGATTTAAAGCCGGCTTTGGATGTGGAGACCTTGGACAAAAGATTGCAGAGGGATTTCAAGGGCAATAAAGATTTTAAAAATTATCTGCCCGAACTTTTGCCTAAAAAAATGGGCGATTTGGCGCTTCGTTTGACGGGCATTGATAAGAATAAAAAATTGAATTCCATTACCAAAGACGAACGCAAAAAAATTATTGAGACGCTCAAGGGTTTGGCTCTGACGGTCAAAAATTTAGTCGGTTTTGACTGGGCGATTATCACGAGCGGCGGCGTGGATTTGAAGGAAATTGATTCCAAGACAATGAAGTCAAAGATAATTGAAAATTTATATTTTGCCGGCGAAGTTGTTGATTTAGACGGTCCGACGGGCGGCTACAATCTTCAGATTTGCTGGACCACCGGTTACGCAGCAGGCGCGGCCGCGGGTTTAATAAAATTGACAGAATAGAATGTTTTTGGTATTATGATTTTTATGAAACAATCAAAAACATGCCTTGGTCATTTTCGCGACCTTGGGATAGAGGAAAAACTTCTTGCGGCGCTTGCGAAACAGGGATTTGATATTCCTACGCCGATTCAGCATCAGGTGATTCCAGGCGCTTTGGAAAAAAAAGATATTGTTGGCATTGCTCAAACTGGCACAGGGAAGACCTTGGCTTTTGGCATTCCGATGATTCAACGCATTCTTCAGCGCAAGGGACAGGGATTGATTTTGGTCCCGACGCGCGAACTCGCGCTTCAGGTAGAACAAGCAATCAAACAAGTTGGCGCTTCCTTGGGATTGCGTTGCGTTGTTGTGATTGGAGGAGCGTCTAAATATTCGCAAATAAACGCTTTAAAGCATAGTCCCCACATTGTTGTCGCCACACCGGGTCGTCTGGCCGATTTAATCAATCAAAGAGTTTATAACCTAAAGCAAGTTAATATGATTATTCTTGATGAAGCTGACCGCATGCTTGATATTGGGTTTTTGCCGCAGATTAAAAGGATTTTGCAATTCGCGCCAAAAGAACGGCAAACGATGTTGTTTTCCGCGACGATGCCACAATCTATTTCATCGCTGGCGAGCGCGTTTATGAGATTGCCGTTAAAAATTGAAATTGCGCCTCAAGGGACATTGTCGGAGACCGTGGTTCAAGAGGTTTTCGTTATTTCAAAGATTGATAAGATGCGTTTGCTTGATTCTATCTTGCAGAAATATCAAAAAGACAAAACGCTCATTTTCTCGCGAACTAAATATGGCGCGAAACGCATTGCTCGCGACATCCGCGATATGGGGCATACGGCGACAGAAATTCATTCTAATCGTTCTCAATCGCAACGGAAAACGGCGCTTGAAGGATTTATCAGCGGGAAGTTCCGCGTTTTGGTCGCGACGGATATCGCTTCTCGAGGGATTGATGTTAAAGACATTTCGTTGGTGGTTAACTTCGATTTTCCAAACAGTTCAGAGGATTATGTCCATCGCATTGGCAGGACGGGGAGAGTGGGATGTTACGGGAAAGCCATTTCTTTCGTCACTTCATCCGAAAAAGCGGATATTAGAAAAATTGAACATTTGATTCGCAAATCATTGCCGATATTATCATTGCCAGCGCTTCCTCCAGAAAGAAAAAAAGTATATCACGAAGAAGAACAAATTCAGGTTCAGAGAGGAAGACGGTATCCCGCGAGAAGAAATCAAAGACCGTTTCGCGGACGGCGCGATAACAGTCGCCGCCGATAATAATCCGCATAAAAAAATCACTATGAATAATATAAATTTTACGCGTTGGATACGATATTCTGTCACTTTTCGTATTGCCATAATTGGAATATTGGCATTGCTTCTTTTGATTCCGATTAGTATGGTTAAAAACCTTATTTATGAACGAGAATCCACAAAAAGAGTGGCAGTGTCTGAAATAAGCCAAAAATGGGGAGAACAACAGACAATCGCTGGCCCAATACTTTCTGTCCCATATAAAGAATACGTTATAAATGAAAAAGGAGAACGTGTTGGCGTAACTCAATACGCTCATTTTCTGCCTGAAACTCTTTTGATCGACGGTGCAATTAGACCTCAAATACGGTCCCGTGGGATTTTTGATGCGGTTGTTTATTCATCAGAAATAAATTTCTCGGGAAAATTCGCGCAACCGAATATTCTTAATCTTGGCATTGAAAACATTGAAGCGGATTGGGATAACGCGTTTATATCCGTAGGCATTTCTGACGCGCGTGGCATTGAAAATGAATTAAAATTGAATTGGGATAACACAGAAATAGAGTTTAAGCCCGGAGTTCAGACCAGCGATGTTATTCGGTCTGTTGGGAATAATTATGAAATAATACCATACGAAGGAAATCGTTTGGAAACGAAAGCATTATCTGTGTCTGACCAATCAACAAGAATAGATATTGAACAAGGTTTGGGTATTAGCGCTTCATTGCCAGCAAGCATAAAAAACAAAAAAGTAGATGGTTATGAATTTTCTTTCAAATTAAATCTTAACGGAAGCAGGGATTTGCATTTTATTCCGGTTGGAAGAACAACTGAGATTTCTTTGAGATCAGACTGGGATAAGCCGAGTTTTGGAGGCGCGTTTTTGCCTGATACGCGGACAGTTACAGATGACGGTTTTGAAGCATCATGGAAAATCCTTGATTTAAACAGAGGATATCCACAATCATGGCTTGGTAGCGCATATAATATCTATTCATCCGCATCGGGTGTGAAGCTTTTAGCGGGAATTGACGGCTATGCAAAATCAACACGGAGCGTTAAGTACGCTATACTTATTATCGTTCTTACTTTTCTTGTATTTTTCTTTGCCGAGGTCTTCAATAGAAAAAGAATACATCCCATCCAATATATTTTGGTTGGTCTCGCAATGGTTTTATTTTACGCGTTACTTGTTTCAATATCTGAAATAGCCGGTTTCGGCTGGGCGTATTTAATTTCAAGCGTCGCGACAATTGGTTTGATTACGCTTTATTCAAAGAGTGTTTTGGCAAATGCTAAAATGGCGTTGATACAAGGTTCTATTCTTGTTTTTCTTTACCTTTTTGTGTACATCATCCTGCAGTTGGAAGATTACGCCTTGCTCATAGGAAGCGCGCTGTTATTTTCAATACTGGCGGTTGTAATGTATTTATCAAGAAAAGTTGACTGGTACGCGGTTGGCGATGATACGCGAGAAGATTAAACGGCGGCGATTTAATTATATATATGATAAACACAAAACAAAAACTTATTTTAATTGCTGCAATTTTAGCTTTGACTGGGGTGATAGTTTGGAGTTATGATTACCCAGAGCCGACAGAGAAAGAAGAATTTCAAGAGGGTGTTTGGCCAGAAGCAACCTGGAGCAAATATGTTAATGATGAATTGGGTTTTTCAATAGATGTTCCCGACAAAATATATGGTTATTATGGATGTGATCCAAAAAAGGTAATTCGGGTTCCAGTAAAAGTATTTGAGGATAATAAAAACGGCATAGTCTATATTTCGCAGGAATATTATTACATATCTGAATATGATAATGAGTTGCGTAAATATGTGGGAGAATGTGAAAAAATTGCAAACTCTCTTAATTCATTTTTAGGCGGTTGGGCTATTTCAATTAGAACCGTGAAAAATGACGAAGAATTAGATGAATTTATAAAGGAAAATTATGGTTCGGGGTGTTTTGCGGGAGATAAAAAATCATGGGGGCAAGACGGAGTTTATGAGATTAGGATAGGAGGTTGGGATCAATGGGAAAACTTAGGCACTACTGACTGTCCCGTGAATTATAAATACAAAGTTTTATATATTCCTGAAAAAAATAAATTTATGTCGGTAAAGCTTGGTCAAGAACCCACCTTTCAAACCGACCCTGGCACACCGCCTTATCAAAGCTATGACGGAAGAATGATTGATAGTTTTAGATTTGAATAAGAAAAACAATGGCTAGAAATATAAACATGGATTCTGAATTAATCAAAAAAATAGACGAGTTAGAGAAGAAGATAGATGAGAGCGCGCGGCAGTTAAGATTGTTGCGTCTCTATTTTCTTTGGACTCTTATCATCTCCGCCGTCGTCATTATTCTTCCCCTTATCGGGCTGGCTTTCGCGATTCCCAATTTGCTGAATACATATCAGGATTTGGGTTTGTGATAAAATTATGTTAATTGATGATGTAAACATTAGAATAAAGGCGGGCGATGGAGGACGCGGCGCCGTGAAATTCAGCAAGACGAAAATGAGTCTTGGGCCGACGGGGGGCGACGGAGGCAATGGCGGCAGTATTTATTTGGAAGGCGTGTCGGACATAGGCGCGCTCATTTGTTTTCGCCACAAAAAAGAGGTTGAGGCGGAAAATGGCAAGATTGGGAAAGTCCAATGCAATGACGGAGAAGATGGCGCGGACCTTATTTTGAAAGTTCCAGTTGGAACGATCGCGCATAATTTATCTACTCAAAAAGATGAGGAAATTACTTCTGTTGGCCAAAGGATGTTAATTGCCAAAGGTGGCCATGGTGGGAAGGGAAATTTTAAGTTCCGTTCCTCAACCAACACGAGTCCGAAGGAATTTCAGGAAGGGTTGCCGGGCGAAGAGTATGAATTTCGGTTGGAACTTAAATTAATCGCTGATGTCGGGTTTGTTGGTTTGCCAAATGTCGGCAAATCCAGTTTGTTGAACGAGTTGACTAACGCCAAAAGCAAAGTCGCCAACTATCTTTTTACGACCCTTAACCCAAATTTGGGCGACTATTACGGATTGATTTTAGCTGACATTCCAGGTTTGATTGAGGGCGCTTCGGATAACAAAGGGTTGGGCATTAAGTTTCTACGACACATTGAACGGACAAAAACAATTTTTCATTTTATTTCCGCGGAGTCGCCCGAGCCAGCGCGAGATTATAAAGTTATTAGAAACGAGTTAGAATCTTATAATCAAGAGCTTTTAAATAAAACGGAATATGTTTTTTTGAGCAAGTCGGACGAGATTAACCAAGACGAAATTAAGAAAAAACTTAACGAACTTAAAAAGATAGGCAAAAAAGCAATTCCCATTTCCATCATTGATAACAAGAGCATCAAGCAAGTTGAAAAAATCCTGCGCGATTTGATTAAGCGGAAAATTGCTGTTTAAAAAAATGGCTTTTTGTGGTAGTATATATTTATGGATACTATACAAGAATTTGTGGTTAATTTTATTCAGCAGAGGGGGATGGATTTGGTTTGGATAATTGTCCTGTTCTTTTTTGGCAGGGTGGTTTTAAAGTTGATTGTTAAGCGGTTGGTTCGGATAGTTGATGATAAAAGAGCGATGACACTGGGGCGGATTATTGTGGCGACTGGGAATGTTGTGATCTATGTCATTATCTTACTGATGGTTTTAAGTTTGTTCGGGTTGGACATTACGCCGATTTTGGCGGGCGCGGGCGTGATTGGGTTGGCGATTGGTTTTGGAGCGCAGTCGTTAGTTAAAGATTTTGTTTCGGGCTTGTTTATTTTAATTGAGAATCAATACGACATGGGCGATAGGGTAAAAATCGGGACTTTTGAAGGACGGGTTGTTAAAATCACGATGCGTTCCACCGTCTTGCGCGATGACGAAGGAAAAACATTTTATATTTCTAATGGTTTAATCAATAATGTAATTAATTTGTCTCAAGATAATAATTAAATGAAACAAGTATTTATTGCTGGCGACGAGCCGCCGCCTTCTGGCAAGTTTTTGTTTTCTAAGCGGTTATCTCAACATTTAAAAGAATTGGCTGAACATAGCCAGGCGATCGCGCGACAATTCATTCCTTCTCGAGAAGAAGAAAAGAAGGGGAAGATAACGGTCGCCGACCCGCTGTTGGAAGATGAGCATACAGCGGTCAGGGGTTTGGTGCATAAATATTCCAATCGCGCTTTGATTTTGCTAACGATGAATTGCGCGGCTTATTGCCGTTTTTGCACGCGCCGACGGAGCGTTTCCGACATTCAAAAAGGCGTAATTTCCGACTATGATTTGGACCAGATGGTCAATTATCTTAAAAAAAATCCTAAGATAAAGGAGTTAATTTTATCGGGCGGAGATCCTTTAACCACGCCTCAAATTTTGGAAAAGGCGTTGCGAAAATTCACTAAATTGCCGCAGATAAAAATCATTCGCGTCGGGACGCGCTTGCCTGTCTCCGACCCTAAGATGGTGAACAGAAAAGTTTTGTCGGCTTTGAGCGTCGTCAAAAACCAACCCCTTTATCTGATGCTCCATTTTGAGCACCCAGACGAAATTACGCCGGCGACAATCAAGGCGGTCAAAAAATTAAAACAGGTTTCAAGCATGATGTTTTCCCAATCGGTCTTTTTGAAGGGGGTCAATGATGATGTTTATGTCTTATCTGAATTGTTTTCCAAATTGGTTGAGATCGGCGTCAAGCCGTATTATATCTATCGCTGCGATTATGTTGAAGGAGCCGAACATTTTATTGTTGATTTTAACAAAGAAATTGAGATTATGAGCAAACTTCGCGCGCGGTTGAGCGGGTTGGCTTTTCCTTCTTATGTGATTGATATCGCTGGCGGAGAAGGAAAAATTCCAGTCCCGCTTGATTTTTGGAAGTTTGACCGAAACCGTTATCAAGATTTCACCGGTAAAAAAATCGCGCGGCCAAAAAAAGCAGCCCTATGTTCGCGGGCTGCTTTTTGATTAAATCTTATACTTAATTATGATTCCATACTGTTCCAATTGGAAATCAGTTTGGCTTCCATCTCCTCCAAATTCTTTTTGAGTGTAAAACAATTCGAAATCAATTTTTCCTCGCGTCATCCCGGCGTTTATGGCTATTCCTAATTTTCCATCAGGTTCCTGGCCGCTGTCTGTGTCTGACCAAAAAGGCAAGAGACCTCCGGCTTCCAAATAATAATTTTTGTATTTCGCGCCAAGCCCGAAAAATGTTTTTATAAAGTTAAGATCTCCATAAAATCTGTCTTGGTCTCCGTCGTCAGGAGAATTTCTTCTCCATCTTTCAAATCCCAATCCCGCAAACGGATAGATCTCGGTCTCTGGATTAGGGTAAAAGCGGTAACTTAATTTTCCCGAAACATCAATCCCATCGTGCGGTATTTCTCGGTCTTCATCTGTTGGCTCTGTCATTGCCCAACATTCCGCGATAAGCTCCTTTCGCAATTTGCCGTCGGAGATTACATTTACTCCGACTCCCATCATGATTTTGTGGCCCGTAGCCATCTGATGGTCTTCTTCGGAAGCATCAATTGTTCCTAATTTGAAATACGGCTTAACATCAAACGCGCAAGCCGCACTTGCGATAACTGACAACATAACGAGCGAGAGAAAAATAACAAAAAAATTTTTCATTTCAACCTCCTTTTTGAGCGTTTAATTTAAAAAATTGATTATTGACAAGGAACTGTTTGAACCAGGATATACTACATTCTTTTTTATTTTTTGTAAAGACCTCGCGTGTGTGGTATAATCAAAACATAATATAAATAATTTTATGAAAATAAAAGAAGTAAGCGAATTTTTGAAGAGCAATCAAGTCCCTGATTATAGATTAGGGCAGATTATTAAGGCCGTTTATCAGGACGGCGTTTCTGATTTTTCTGAAATTACGACCATTTCCAAAGAGTTGAGGGAAAAGATGGGACGGGAGATAAAAATGCTTTCTTTTGAAGTTAAGAAGGTTTTGGAATCGCGCGATAAAAAATCTTTTAAGGCGTTATTAAAATTGGCGGACGGCAATCAAATTGAAACGGTCTTATTGAGCGCTGTCAAAAATCATTGGTCGGCTTGCGTCTCATCTCAAGCGGGCTGCGCTTTGGGCTGCAGGTTTTGCGCGACAGGAAAATTGGGATTTAAAAGAAATTTAAAAAGCGAAGAGATAACCGACCAGGTTTTGTTTTGGAAACAGTACATCAGAAAGAATCATTTAGCCGGTAGTTTTCAAAGTATTGTTTTTATGGGCATGGGCGAGCCGTTTATGAATTACGAAGAGGTAAGCAAGAGCGTAAAAAAATTAATTGACGCAGGATTATTTAATTTCGGAGCAAGGCATATTTCCATATCTACCGCGGGATTGCCCAAAGGCATCAAGAGATTTGCTAAAGATTTTCCACAAGTCAATTTAGCGATTTCGTTGACGGCGGCTGATGATAAGAAGCGGTCCGATATTATGCCGATTAATAAAAGATATAAATTGTCGGAAATAAGAAGGGCCTTGGATTATTATTTTGAAAAAAACAACCGCAAAGTTTTTCTTGAATATATTATGCTGGAGGATGTGAACGACAAGCGCGAGGACGCGGATAATTTGATAGAATTTATCAATTCAAATTTAAAGCCGAGACTTTTGCATGTTAATTTAATCCGCTATAATACGGCGGCGGGCGGGCTGAAGCCGTCAAACGAGGCGAAAGTGGATTGGTTTAAGGATTACTTAGGCAAAAATAAAATCAGCGCAACCGTAAGAAAAAGTTTAGGCGAAGAAATCAAAGCCGCCTGCGGACAATTGGCGGGAAAATAGATGTTCGGCTATCCGATAGCCGACTTTTTAAAGTTATACGGGGTTGTAATTTTTTTTTGATAATTTATAATAGAATAAAAACAAAAGGTCGAGTTTTAGTTGAGTTAATTTAATTTATTATTAAGAAACAAAATATGAAAAAAATTTTAATTTTTAGTTTAGTTTTGGGAGTAGCGTTAGTTGTTGGTTTGGTTGGCGGCGTCGGCGCGGTGACGCCAATTTATGTTGATGACGATTGTGGAACAACACAAGACGGCACAATAGATAATCCTTATTGCACCATTAATGATGCGCTTGTTGCTGCAACTACTGGCGACACGATTGAGGTCGCGGCTGGGACTTATACGAATGATATTTGGGATGGTTTGTTAACAGGAAACGATAGATATAGAATTAAAAAAAGTGTCACATTGCTCGGCGCTCAAGCAGGTGTTGACCCTAACGGACTTACAAGTAGAGGCGAAGAAACAATTCTTGTCAGGACTAACGGTGTTCAGTATTCATTATATGCTTCTGATATAACTATTGATGGGTTTATGATTGGTAGTTCAGATGCGAATACTGGCGGACGATTAATAATTTCTGATGTAGCAGATAATGCAATAATAAGAAATTGTATTATTCAGAACACGCCAAGCACATCTTCTGGTCATGGAGTTTATATCTATTCAGGAGCAGACAATGCTTTGGTTGAATATAATACATTCTCAAATACTGCATGGGAAGCTATCGCAAGTTATGGCGCTTCAAATGCTGTGATTACTCACAATTACATTTCCAACTCTGGACAACATGCGATACAATTTATGGGACATTCAGGAAGTGATAATGAAATCAGCTACAACCACATTTCAGGTATTGTTGACAAGAATGCCATACAGTACTGGGGTGGTTCAGGAGCTATTATAACTCATAACATGATTGTCGGTGAAGGAACTATGTATGATGGAATATGGTTGGATGCTGCTGCTGACGAGAGTACTGTAAGTAACAACCAGATTTTCGATACAGTATATGCGGGAATAAATGTAAGGGGTGATTGTACAGATGCAACTGTTACATATAATAATATTTCTGGTTGTGGAACGGGGGTAGATGTTGTGGGGTCAATAACCGGAACTGTAATAAACTTTAATGCCATTCATGGAAATGGAATGGGTGTCTCTAATTATTACAGCACTGATATAATCAATGCAGAATTCAACTGGTGGGGAGATGATAGTGGTCCAACTCACTCTACAAATCCATCTGGAATAGGTGATGCGGTTAGCGATAATGTGGATTTTACTCCATGGTGGAATGTTAGTAATGAGGAAGTTGTCAAAATAGATATTAAACCAGGAAGTGATACAAACAGTATAAATCTTGGTAGTAAGGGCGTTGTATCTGTGGCAGTATTAACTACAAATTACTTTGATGTTAGCACCATTAATGAGGCTACAGTAACATTTGCTGGTGCTCCACAAGTGAAGGTGATTTTGGAGGACAGGGATGGAGATGGTGATTTGGATATGGTATTTCATTTTAGGACACAAGATTTGGGTTTAGATGAGAATAGCACTGAAGCCACTCTTTGTGGTGATTATTCTTATAATGAAATCCTGACACAATCTTTCCGTGGCACAGATACGGTGAATATTGTACCGACAAAAACTTCTGCGAAAAAACAAAAACAGAACTCAATGATGAATCAGGATTCTGAAAGCGCGTCATATACGACATACCACGGCAATGGTATTTACAGCACTACACATTTGTTAAGAAAAGATGAGATAAAACCGGAAAAGGCTCCAAAGAAAGCAGTTACACAAGGTCCGACTCTTTACAAATTGATGGGGGTAAAATGGGCAAGTACGCCAGATTATGTGGCGCAGAGTGACTTGCTTGTTATAGCAGCAACAGCTTCTATAACAACATGGAATAATGCAACTGAATTTGGTTTGCTTGGCGTTGGAAGTGTTAATGCAGACATCCCCTTTGAAGCGTTTGATGAAGACGGAAAATTAATAACTGATGGATTTAATTCCTACACTTACGGAAATTATCCACTATCAGGCGTAATAGCGGTTTGTAGAACATGGTGGAATGCAGCTGGCGAAATCATTGAATATGATATTATGTTTGATGATGATTTTGCATGGGGAGATGCGACAGATGATTCAACAGTAATGGATTTGCAGAATATCGCGACGCATGAAATTGGTCACGCTTTTGGCTTGCTTGATTTGTATAATCGTCCATCCGTGGAGCAGACAATGTATGGATATAGCGGATATGGAGAAACCAAAAAGCGAGATTTAGAAGTAGGCGATATCGCAGGAATTCAGGCATTGTACGGAAATAACTAAGAATAGTTTTTCCTATGCGGGGGTGGGTTTTTTGGACCTGCTCCCGCGTTTGAGGAATTAGAAATACAAATTATGAAAAAACAATTTAATATCTTGGCGGTTGGTATGGTTATGGTTGGATTAACCGCAGGTTTGCTTGGCATGGTTATGTTTTCTGAGGCGGCGTCGGTTGATAAGAATCAGGATTCTTATCAAGAAGCGCCAAAACCCATACATGCCACTAATATAAAAATAGCTAAAAAAATTCCCGCTTCCTTGGTGGGAGAAGATGTAAGGGGTGTGTCAGAAGTTATTCCAAGGGAATATAATAAGCCCGATTTTTCAGAAAGAGTGGCAACGGGAGTTTTGGGACCGATAGCAATAGGCAATAAATACGCCGTGGTGATCGGGATTTGTGATTATCCAGAAGGAGGAGAAATTAGCGATATTTGTCTTTCAGACGGCGATTCTTACAATATGGTAACAGCGCTTATTGAAAATTATGGATATGATCCAGAGAATATTTATTGGTTTAGAGATATGGGCGGCAAGATTGATGTTAATAATGTTAATATTAGCTATGGGATTCCTACTCATGAGAATATCGGAAAAGCCGTGATGGAAATAAAAAATAAAATAAGTCCAAATGACGAAGTGGTGTTTTTCTTCAGCGGACACGGAGTAAGCGGAACAGTTAACGATGGCACTGTAGAATATGAAAATGACGGAGAAATTATAGACGAAGGAATTGTGGTTCATGACAGCGACGGAGAAATGGACGGAGATGGCTATTCAACATTAGATTTTATTTGGGATGGGGAACTAAGAAGTTGGTTTTACGATTTCGGCACAGAAAGAATTGTTTTTATATTTGATACTTGTCTTGCGGGCGGGATGAATGATGTGACTCGTGATGAGAATAATGAAATTTATAGCAATCGGATTATTGTTATGTCGTCTGAAGAAACTCAATCTTCTTATGTGTTTTCATACGGAGATTTTGGAGAAGGGATGTTTAGCCGCCATTTTGTTAACGAAGGAATGTTGCAGGGTTTAGCAGACGGGTATAATCAAATTCAAACAACAGATGGCAATGTGGCTGTGGAAGAAGCGTTTGATTATGCTAAAGAAAATATGCCTTCTTATTTATTAAAGTTTAGACAGACACCTGTAATCAGCGATATGTTTGATAACGATTTGGTTTTATAAACCACAAGAAATAGCCGCGCTGTTTGTAATTTTGACGGGCAAACAAACCAAAAACTACTTCTAAAGAACAGGAGTAGTTTTAGCTTTTGTAATTGCGCGCTGGGTGTATAACGGGGGCTGCCCCCGCCGCGGGGGCAGCCCCCAAGCAAGTTCCCTAATTTATTCCCAGTGAGCAGTTACATCTTTTTTAATTGACTTTTTGGGTGAAAGATTGTAGTTTGTTGTATGGGTTTATAAGCACATTAACATTAAAATAAAGGGGGTATAATATGCCAATGTCAGATGATTTTAGAGAGAGATTGCGGGGAATTTTGCCGGAGATAATTAGAATTTTCAAGACGCCTTTTATCCTTTATGACGAGAAAGGAATCCGAAATGGATTTAGAAAAGTGTTTGAAAACTTTGAAGGCGTGATTCCTTTGATGACTATTTTTCCACACTGTCAGGAGGCAGTGTCGGAGCGATTTTTAAACCATGGAAATTATAGGAGGATAAAATGGCGAGAGAAAGCAGATTGCCGAAAGGCGGAGAAAATCTTTTTCAGGAAATAAAAAGAGTGTGTTTGGAAGCGGAAGCGAAGGGCGTAAAATTGTTTCGGCTTTCTATTGGACAGCCGACGGGTCCGGCTTTATTGAGCGCGAGAGAAGGCGCGGCAGAGGCGATTATGAGCGATGAAGAGTCAATGCATGAGTATCAGGATAATGGCGAGCCGGGAGTTCCCGGTTTTAGCAAAGCGTTTGTCCAGGCAAATGTGGGGGATTTTGATTTATCGTCTATTGACGATATCGCGTATTTGCCAATTCCTGGCATTAAACCGATGCTTGGGCTGATTCCGATGGCGTGTGGGGAGAAAGTTGTTGTTCAAACAATGACGAAACCGGGCTATCCCACGCCAGGTGTTTGGTGTGATTATCTTAATCTTCCAAATGAACCAATTTATTTTGCCTCATGGAGCAATTTTAGATTTGACCCCAACAGGAAGGTTTGTTCTGATGTAACTAATTTGTTAATGCTTAACTATCCTCATAATCCATCTGGGCAAATTGCGACGAAAGATTGGTGGAATGATTTGTGTATATTTTGCTATAGGCGCGGTATCCGCATATTCAATGATGCGGCATATGCCATGCTGGCTCATTCATCGGAGGCCTGCACTTTAACTGAGGTGGCCGTTGGTTTTCCAAGTCTTTCATGGGCAGAGGCCTTTTCCGCTTCCAAGATGATTGGCAATGGGACCGGCTGGCGGATTGGAGCAATGGTTGGTTCGCCTGATTTTATTGGAGACATTGCGACGATTAAGGGGAATACTGACAGTGGGTTTAATGCGGCGTTGGCAACGGGCGTTTTGCGGGCAATCAAGGAAGATATAGGAACCGTGCGTTTGGTTGGGTTAAAATACAAAGAGCGAATCAATCGTCTTATGCTTCTTTTAACTCAAAGAGGGATGCAATTAGCGGTGGAACCAAAGGCGGGATTTTTTACCCTTTGGAAATGTCCCAAAAGGGCATTTGGCGAGGAGGTCCGAGACGCGAAGCATTTTAACTTTATGATGATTGAGCGGACGGGTATCGTTGGGGTTCATTTTGACCCATATATCAGATATGCTGTCGTTGCTCCGATTGAAAATCCGGAATTTATGAAGGCGATTAAAGCGGCCTTTGACGAAGCGGAGGTAGAATATTAAAATAAATGGCGGGACAAATAAGTTCCGCCATTTTTTAATTCGGCTTTGGTAAAGCCGAATGGTTGGAGGATTGATTTTTGGGCGGGGAGGGGGTAAAATATAGGATATAAACTTAAAAGCAAGGGCTATTGACATATATCATACATGATATACAATAATAAGTATAAAGTTTTTTATTACTGTAATGGACGAAATAAACGGGCGCCGGTTTTTGAATATATTAAAAAATTGTCGTCGAAAGATAGAGCAAAAGTTTTTAAGTATATTGATTTTCTTAGAGACAACAAGGGAGTGTTAGATGAGCCATACTCTAAACATATCAAAGACAAGATTAGAGAGTTGAGGGTAGATTTTTCTCGAAACAGGCATCGTGTTTTTTATGTGGTTGTGATAGAAAAGAGAATTATTCTTTTAAGCGCCTTTTTCAAGAAAACATCTAAAACGCCAAAACAAGAAATTATTAGGGCATTAAATAATTTTGAAGATTATAAAGTAAATAAAAGTTTAATTGAATATGAAAAATAAAATTAAAAAAATTACATATTTGTCTTTTGATAAGCATCTTGCCGAGGAATTAAAAAATCCTGAATTTAAGAAGTATTATAATGAATACGGCAAGCAGTTGGAGATTGCTTATCAAATTTTGCAATTAAGGAAAAAGAGCAAAATGTCTCAAGCGGAATTGGCTAAGAAAATAGGGACAAAACAAAGCAATATCGCTAGAATGGAAAAAGGTCAGCAAAATTTTACGACTGAGACGCTTCAGAGAATCGCTTCGGCTCTTGGTCGCGAGTTGAGAATTGAATTTGTAAAATAAATATGAACTCAAAGGAAATTAGGCGGAGGTATTTGGAATTTTTTGAGGCGAGGGGGCATCGCGTTATTGGCGGGGCTTCTTTGATTCCTGAAAATGATTCTTCCACGCTTTTTATCGGTTCGGGGATGCAGCCGCTTATACCGTATTTGCTTGGCGAAAAACATCCGAGCGGGACGCGGTTGGTTAATTCGCAGAAATGTTTTCGGGCGGAGGACATGGAGGAGGTGGGGGATAATCGCCACAATACTTTTTTTGAAATGCTTGGTAATTGGTCTTTGGGCGACTATTTTAAAGAGGAGCAATTGGGATGGCTTTTTGAATTTTTAGTTGATGAATTAGGGTTTGACCCGTCGCGGATTTATGTTTCGGTTTATGGAGGGAATGAGGAAATTGGCGTTCCGAAGGATTTGGAGTCGGTTGAGATTTGGAAGAAATTGTTTGAAGGAGAGAGGATTTTCTATTACGGCGACGAGAAAAATTGGTGGTCGCGTTCGGGCGTTCCAGTTAAGATGCCTGTCGGCGAGCCAGGAGGACCCGATAGCGAATTATTTTACGATTTGGGCGCTCATTTGAAGCGGCATGAAAATTCTGTTTGGAAAAATCAGCCCTGCCATATTAATTGCGATTGCGGGCGGTTTATTGAAGTTGGGAATAGTGTTTTTATGGAATATATCAAGACGGAAAAGGGCTTTGAAAAATTAAAACAAAGAAATGTTGATTTCGGCGGGGGACTGGAAAGAATGGCAATGGTGGCGCAAGGGAAGGATAATGTTTTTGAAACAGATTTGTTTGTTAATATTTTGAATAAAATTGAGGAACTTTCGGGGGGCAAAAAATACAGGGATAATATGAAGTCGTTTGAGGTGATTGCCGACCACATTAAAGCGGCCGTCTTTATTATCGGTGATACGCGAGGCGTTTTACCGTCAAATCTCGGGCAAGGATATGTCGTTAGGCGGTTGATTCGCCGCGCGATTAGGTATGGTAGATTATTGGGAATTGACGGAGGCGACTGGATGAAAAAATTGGCAGCGGTTGTTTTGGACGACTACAAAGATGTTTATCCTGAATTAGACAAGAAAAGGGAATTTGTGATTAAAAATATAGTAGAAGAAGAAGAAAAATTCAGCAGGACGATAGAGAGAGGGTTGAAAGAATTTGAAAAAGTGGCGGGGGGCAAAATCAGCGGAATGGACGCTTTTAATTTGTATCAGAGTTATGGTTTTCCGATTGAAATGACGCGCGAGTTGGCGGAAGAAAAAGGGCTGGAAGTGGATGAAAATGGATTTGGCGAGGAACTTAAAAAACACCAAGAACTGTCGCGAACTGCTTCGGCGGGCGAATTCAAAGGCGGGCTGGCGGACGCGGGCGAGGAAACTAAAAAACTACACACGGCGGCGCATTTGCTTTTAGCGGCCTTGAGGAAGGTCTTAGGTGAGGGCGTGGAGCAAAAGGGAAGCAATATCACGGCGGAACGATTGCGGTTTGATTTTTCGTATTCGGATAAAATGACGGACGAGCAGAAAAAAGAAGTTGAGGATTTAGTCAACGAAGCGATTAAAAAAGATTTACCGGTAGTTTGCGAAGAAATGTCTTTGGAGGAAGCGAAAAAATCTGGCGCGGTCGGCGTTTTCGAATCCAAATATGGAGAAAAAGTTAAGGTTTATAAAATCGGAGATTTCTCAAAAGAAATTTGCGGAGGTCCGCATATAGAGCGAACAGGCGAATTGGGAGGATTTAAAATAGCAAAAGAGCAAAGTTCTTCGGCTGGCGTTCGGAGAATTAAGGCAGTTTTAAAATAATATGAGGCAGGTATCGCTTTGTTTGTTATTAAAAGAAAATCAGGATAAAAGAGAGATACTTTTGGCGATGAAGAAAAGGGGATTTGGCGAGGGGCGGTGGAATGGATGCGGCGGGAAAATAGATATAGAAAAAGGAGACAAGAATGTTCTGGATTCGGCTTTGCGTGAGACGGAGGAGGAAATAGGGGTTAAGATAAAAAATCCGGAAAAAGTCGCCATAATAGATTTTCATTTTCCAGAGGTTCCAAAAGAGAAGGGCTTTGACCAGCAGGTTCATATTTTTTTAGTCAGGGATTGGGAAGGGGAGCCGACGGAAAGTGAGGAGATGGCGCCTAAGTGGTTTGGCATGGAAGAAATTCCTTTTGATAAAATGTGGGAGGACGATAAACATTGGCTACCCTATGTTTTAGAAAACAAAAAATTGAGAGGAAAATTTGTCTTTGATAAAGAGGATAAAATAACCGAACAGGTGATTGAGTTAGTGGAAGCGGTGGAGTAGACAAAACAAAAAAAGGGAGAGATTAAAGATGGGGGCAGCCCCCGCAACGGGGGCTGCCCCCATCGGGCAATTAAAGGTCGGGGAGGGGGATATAAATATAAATAAATAAAAAATATGAATATAGATAAAATTGTTGAGATTAATGAGAAAATTAGGAAGGTGGACGGGAAGAAGATTGTTTCTCGGATTATTATCGGGCTGTTTCTTTTTATGCTTTTCTTTGGCGCTTTTGGGACGATTGGCGCGGGGGAGCGAGGGGTTTTGCTTCAATTTGGAGCGGTTAAAGATAAAGTTTTTGGCGAAGGGTTGTATATTAAAATTCCTTTTGTCCAGCAGGTGGTTACAATGGATGTCAAACTTCAGAAAGATGAAATTCCGGCGAGCGCTTCTTCTAAGGACTTGCAGATTGTGACATCAAAAATCGCTTTGAATTATCATTTAGATCCAGCATCGGTTAATAGGGTTTGGCAAGAAGTGGGGAAGAATTATAACGCTCGGATTATCGCGCCATCTATTCAGGAAGCGGTTAAAGCGGAAACAGCCAAATTTACGGCGGAGGAGTTGATTACGAAAAGAGAAATAGTCAAAGAGCAGATTAAAGCAAATCTCGCAGAAAGATTATTAGAGAATTCTATTATAGTTGACGAATTCAATATTATTGATTTTAGTTTTTCAGCGGCGTTTAACGACGCGATTGAAGCGAAGGTGACCGCGGAGCAGTTGAAGTTGAAGGCAGAAAGAGATTTGGAGAGAATTAAGATTGAGGCGGACCAGAAAATTGCTGAAGCGGAAGGAAAGGCGATTGCGATTAGAATTGAAGCGCAAGCGCTTTTACAGAACGCCAAAGTGGTTGAGTTGCGATGGATAGAAAAATGGAATGGCGAAGTCCCTCAATACTGGGGGCAAGCAAGTCCGTTTATCGGACTTAATCAGTAAAATAAGAATATGGAAAAGTATATAGAAAAAAGGCCTTGGGGGAGGTTTGAGAGGTTTTGTTTGAATCAACTTTGCACAGTGAAGATGATTTTTGTTTTGCCGGGGGAAGAGTTGAGTTTACAGAGGCATAATAAGAGGAGCGAGTTTTGGAGAGTTATTCGCGGCGGGGGAGAAATAACGGTTGGCGAGGCGGTTAAAAAAGCGGAAAAAGGAGAAGAATTTTTTATTGAGAAAAAAGCGAAGCATAGGGTTAAAGCGGGAGAAAAAGGAATTGAGATTTTGGAAATTTCTTTTGGGGAGTTTGATGAGGAGGACGAGGAGAGGTTAGAGGATAAGTATAAGAGATAATGCCGCAAAATAATAAGAAGACAATTTGTTTTGTCCACTATGGGATTGGTTGGAGAGATGGGGTGAATACAGTTATTAAGACCTTGGTTGATGGAATTCAGGAGGAGAATCCGCGGCTTGGGTTTCGTTTTATTGGAGGAGAAGTGAAAGAGCGATTTTTGGAAGGGGCTGATTATATAGAAATTCCCGAACTTTTGCCAGTAGAAGATGATTTAAATAAAAGCGAAATTGAAAAAAGGGGATTGGCGATTGCTCAAAAAATTGCCGAAGCGACAGAGGGGTCTGATGTCGTAGTAATTGAAAATCCTTTTGTCGGTGAATATCATTTGTCGGCAATGCTTGGTTTTTCTATTTACGCGAAGCAATTTAAGCCGTCTGGAACAAAAATATTTTTTAGAATTCACGATTTGTATGTTGATAGTCCGCATTATCGCGACGGAGCGTGGAAATCTTTTTCTTCTTCGGAAATTGAAAATATTGTTAGGGGCGAAGGAGTTGATGGTTTTTTAATCATTAATCACGAACTGAAGGAAAAATTAATTCAGGAAGGAGTTGCGGCAGAAAAAATATTTTATCTTTCAAATGGCGTTGATGGAGAAAAATTTAATCAACGATTAGAAAGCGAGGAGACCGAAGCAATTCGCGCGGGGCTGGGAATTTCAGACAAAGAGGCGAAGATTTTACTTTATCCTGTGCGAGTCGTGCCGAGAAAAAATATTGAAGAGGCGATTCTGCTTGTTAATTATGTTCGTCAAATTACGGGCGAAAACTATATTTTAGTTGTTCCAGGAAAAGTTGATAAGTATGACCCCTTGAGCCAAGGTTATTATGATGTTTTGGAAAAAATTGTCTTGGTGGCCGGCTTTCCGATTATTTTTACAAAAAAGCCTTTGCCTTTGAAAAGAAGATACAGCGCGTCAGGGGCAGTTGAAGAGTATAGCGTTGGTGATTTATATCAAGCGTCTTTTGCTACGGTCATGACTAGTTTAAGAGAGGGGTTTGGTTATCCATTTTTAGAATGTTGGTTCGCGGGGAAAATTGTTGTTGGGCGAAGAATACAAAATATTGTTGACGATTTTGAAAAAAGCGGACTTTCTTTTGAATGGCTTTATGATAATTTTTTGCTTAATAATAGAGATGTCGTAAACGCCGAAGATGAGAAAAGTTTTAAGAGGGCAAAAAGGGTTTTGGAAATTTTTAGGGACAAGGAGCTGAAGGAGCGGATATTGGAGTTAAATAAAGATGATGTTTTGAAGCAAGTTGAAGTTTTGCGGGATAGGACGCGACGGGAGAAAATCATTAAGGAGAATTTGGAGGCGGCTAAAAATATTTATGAAGTGTCGGAGGTCGCGAAACAATTTTTAGAGTTAATACAGGGGGCTGCCCCCGTTGCGGGGGCAGCCCCCTTGGGACATTACAAAAGTTGCGAGATTGTGGTTGGAATTCCTTCATATAACGAGGCGGATTCCATTTCTAATGTCGTGAAGGTGGTTGATGAGGGGCTTGTTAAATATTTTAGCGGTCGGCGGGCGGTGATTATTAACAGCGATAATAATTCTTCGGATGGAACGAGCGAAGTTTTTTTAGGGGTTAAAACGAAGACGCCTAAAATATATATTTCCACGCCGCCGGGCGTTAAAGGAAAGGGAAATAATTTTAGAAATTTATTTTTGAAAATGAAAGAATTGGGCGCGGACGCGACGATGGTTGTTGACGCTGATTTGAAAAGCATTACTCCAGAATGGGTAAAATGTTTAATAGAGCCGATGATGGACGGCTATGATTACATCACGCCGATTTACGCGCGCGATAAATATGACGGGTCTATTACGAATCATCTTTGCTATCCTATAGTTTATGGACTTTTGGGATATGATATTCGCCAACCGATTGGCGGGGATTTTGGGTTTTCGGGGAGGATGGCTGATTACTGGCTGGAGCAAGAATGGACAGAGGAAGTTGGGAAGTTTGGAATTGATATTTTTATGACTATGAACGCGATTAAGTTTGGCGCGAAGTTAGGACAGGTTGATTTGGGATTTAAAATTCATAAAACCAGCGCTCCGAAATTGGATAATATGTTTTTAGAAGTCGCGAGTTCTCTTTTTTCGTTTTTACCCAAAGAGAGAGCGGCGGAAATTCAAAAACCTCCCTTGGTTTGTAGTATTAGCGATGAAGAGGGTTTTTCTTTGGATGATTTTAACCAAAAAGAAAGTACGGCTCGCGAAAAAGAGGAAATTAACGAGAAAATAGCGGTGGAGTTTAAGGAGAATTATAGCGTTTTGAAGTCGTTTATTCCCGAAGAAATTCGCGTTGGTTTAGAGCGAGAGTTTTTTGAGGAAAAATCTTTTGGGATAGACGGCGAACTTTGGGCGAAATCGGTTTATTGTTTGTTGGGCGCTTTTAGGGATGGCGCGGATAAAAAGGCGGTATTAAAATTGTTAAGAGCGCTGTTTTTCGCGAGGAGGAATGTTTTTGTTGAGGAGATTAGAGGTAAGAGCTATAATGATTTAGAAAAGATAATTCAAAGAGAGGCGAATTATTTTTTGGATTTGTTGTAAAACTTAAAATGGTGTATAATTTAATAAGGTCGTACTAAATTTAATAAATAAAAAAATAAAAAAATAAAATAAATAAACAAAAATATGAAAAAAATATTTATCTATACAGTTATTAGTTCGTTTGTTTTTGTCGCTCTTTGCTCGGTGGTTTATGGAGCGAACACAAATCAAGGAGATCAAACTCAAAATCAAGATCAAACCCAAACACAAGATCAAACTCAAACTCAAGACGGAGAAGGCATAATGATAATGACCCAAGAAAGACAACAGATTAAAGCTCAAACAAAGGTTGAGTTAAATCAAATGATACAAGAGAGAAAACAGGAAATGGATCAAGAGATGGACGAAACAGAGGAAGATATTAAAGGAGTTTATCAAAATCAAAATCAAGTTAAATTAATGGTTCATTCTTTGCTTGCCTCCGAGGAATTGGTGGGTGGTATTGGTCCACAAGTTTCCGAAGTCGCGCGCGGGTTTAATAATTCGGTTCAGGCGACAATTCTGGCGGAGGAGAAAATTAATTCAAGAAGCAGATTGGTCAAGTTATTTATGGGCGGGGATGATGAGGCGGCAGATGAAATAGAGCAAGAAGTGAACGCGAATCACGCAAGAATTATGACGCTTAAGCAATTAATGACACAATGTGAATGTGATGAAGAAGTTAGAAACACAATACAGGAGCAGATAATGAATACTGAACAAGAGCAGATTAGATTAGAGGAATTAGCTGCTGGCGAGAAAGCGAAAAAAGGATTATTTGGTTGGATGAAGAATATTTTTAGGTTTGGGAGGTAAAAAATATGACTCAACAAAATAACGCGGCGAAATATGCTTTCTTCTATATGCTGTCTTTGGTGTCTTTGATTTTTATGTCCTTGGCGACGGGGATGATTGTTTTTCAGATTATCAATAAAAAAATAGTGGATGTAATCCAGTCCCGCGGTCAATTTTCGTCGGACCAGTTAAAATTCGCGATTTCGGCTTTAATAGTTTCGGCTCCTATTTTCTATATCACCGCGAGGCAGATTTTCAAGAATTTATTTTCAGGCGCTTTAGACAAAGATTCTCAAATTCGCAAATGGCTGACTTATTTTATCTTGCTAATTTCTTCGGTCGTGATGACAGGGTGGCTTATCGCGGTTGTTAATGCTTTTTTGGACGGCGAATTAACTCTTAAATTTATCTTGAAGGCCTTGACGGCTATTGGCATCGCGGCGATTGTTTTTACATTTTATCTTTACGATATTAAACGGGAAAATGTGATGGGAGCGAAAGATAATGTGATTCGGGCGTATTTTTACGGTTCGTTGGCAATTGTGATTGCTGTTTTTGCTTCGTCTCTTTTTATCGTGGAATCGCCGACAGCAACAAGGGATAGAAAAATGGACAATGAGGTTTTGTCAAAATTACAGAGTTTAGATAATTCTATTAGAAATTATTATCTTGAAAACGAGAAATTGCCTGTTGATTTTGGAGAATTGATGGCGGAGTTTAGTTATTTGGGCTATTTGGGCGATAAAGATTTTGAGAATTCTGCGACTGGCGAAAGGTTTGAATATATAGTTAAGGAAGAAAAAACTTTTGAACTTTGCGCTAATTTTAGAATATCCAATGAAGACGAATCGGATATTTCTCATGACATTTACGGCAAAGAGTGGAGGCATGACGCGGGTCGTCAATGTTTTGAGCGGAAAATCAGAGAGACAGATATTATAGGCGAGCCGAGATTAAAAATTGATTAAATTTTATGTGGGAACAGATTGTTTTGGGCATTGTTCAAGGGGTTGTTGAGTGGTTGCCGGTTAGTTCGGAGGGCGTTATCTTTTTGGTCATTAAGAATTTTTTTGACGCAGAGGCAGGAATGGGCGCGATTATTCATCGCGCCCTTTTTCTTCACTTAGGCACTTTTCTCGCCGCCTTGGTTTATTTCCGCAAAGATGTCGCCTCATTATTTAAGGCGTTATTTAATTACAAATCATCTGATTTAGAAACGAAGAAGATTTTTAATTTTCTTTTGACCGCTACTCTGATTAGCGGTTTTTTAGGTTTTGTTTTAGTTAAAGCGTTTATCGTGTTAGAAGAGCAATTGGTTTTATCAGCGCAAGCGGTTACCGCGGCGGTCGGTTTACTTTTACTGATTACGGGCTGGCTCCAAATAAAAACGAAAAAAGACGGAGTTAAAAAAGTTAAAGAATTAAGCGGAAGGGACGGGATTTTGCTTGGGTTGGTTCAGGGGTTCGCGGCGTTGCCTGGGTTGTCGCGTTCAGGGCTAACCGTCTCGGTTCTGCTTTTGAGAAAATTTAGCGGGGCAAGCGCTTTAAAGTTGAGTTTTCTAATGAGTTTGCCGATTGTTTTGGTCGGCAATCTTGTTTTAAATTTTAACGACTTCGCCTTTTCAAAAGAAGCGGCAGTCGGATTATTTTTCGCTTTTCTTTTCGGGATTTTAACCATTGACCTACTTCTAAAAATAGCCAAAAAATTTGAATTCGGCTGGTTCGTCTTGGGTTTTGGTATTTTGGTTGTTCTGTCGGCGATGGTTTGAGATTAATTCGGCTATAGGATAGCCGAATTATTTGCGGCTGGGTCTGAATGACTTGGCCGCTTTTTTGTTTTTTGAGGGGTTTAAATCACAATTCAAGGTCAGACCTTCTGAGCGCGACCTTCGGAAATGTCGCTACTCGAAAGGTCTGACCTTTAATTGCTGAGAGCGACTTTTGAGGACTAATACTGGGGATAATTTGTTGTTTTTGGTTGGGTTTTGTGGTAGAATTTTTATATGGCTTCTAAGAAAAAATTGGTTAAGGAGTTGGAGGGGTTGACGGGGCGGTTTATTGAGCCGAAGGGGAGAGGCGCGCTTTTTGCTTCTTTGGAAGGGGATAAGACGGAGTGGTTTCAGTGGGTCTCGCAGATGAGAATGGTTTTGAAGGGACTAGATAAGGCGGACGCTTTGAAGTTTTCAGGGTTTTTATTGCTTTTGGAGAGGGACGCCGAAAGTCGTTTTCATCAGGATAATTTAAAAAAGTTTTTAATAGAGAAAACGGAATTTTATAAATATTACGATTTTGATTTGGATAAGGAGTTGAATAAGCAGAAGATAGCGAGGAAAAATCTTTGGACGAGCAAAATTTTAAGGATGTTTATTAGTCGTTCTTTTTTGGGGATTTTGATTTTGGCGATGGTTCTTGGGTTTATTGGTTGGTTTTACGCGGATAAGGAGAGTTGTTTGGAATTTGTTCAAAAGGTTGTCGGACCGTTTTTTAAGGCAATAAATTAAGATGGGGGCAGCCCCCGTTGCGGGGGCTGCCCCCATTAGATAATTAATAAAAATATGAAAAACTTTTGTAGGGAAGATTTTAAAAATTGCGGGCATAAGGTTTTATGCGCGCTGGCTGGTGTTTTGATTTTGTTTTTGGGGGTTTTGACTGTTTCGGCCGCGGTTGGGATTAGCAATAAAATCAAAGAAGGGAGATACATTGGGCAGGAAATAGAATCAAAAAATACGATTACTGTTTCGGGGCAGGCGGAGGTTTATGCCAAGCCGGATTTGGCTTTGGTTGTTTTTTCGGTTGTGACAGAAGCGAAAACGGTCGCGCAGGCGATGACGCAAAACACTTCTAAAATGAATGCGGTGATTGATTCTGCGAAGGGGATGGGCGTTGAGGAGAAGGATTTAAAAACAACATCTTTTAATATTTATCAGCGATATGAATATCGGACGAGCAGTCTTTATCCATCAGGGAATAGGGTTTTAGTTGGATATGAGGTTTCGCAGTCGCTTCAGGTCAAGATTAGGGATTTAGGGAAAATCGGGCAAATTATTGAAGGGGCAACTGACGCGGGGGCGAACCAGGTTGGAAATTTACAATTTACGATTGATGACCAAGACGCGCTAAAGGCGCAAGTAAGGGAAGAGGCGATTAAATCGGCGCGCGCGAAGGCGGAGAAAATAGCCGATGAACTTGGAGTGAGCTTAGTTCGTATTGTTGGGTTTAGCGAAAACTTGGCGGCGGTTCGTTATGATTACGCTTTGAAGGCGGAGGCCATGGGCGGAGGGGGAGAGGTTCCGCAGATAGAGACGGGGGAGAATAAGGTGGAGACGACGGTGAGTGTTGTTTATGAGATTAATTAATGAAAAAAATTATTATCATTATTAGTATTATCATTATTTTGACTGGGGGGTATTTTGCTTATCAAGGTTTTTTTGGCGAGGGGGATTCCGCTTATGAAACAGTTGCTGTCGCGCGCGGAGAGATTATTCAGAATGTTTCGGCTACGGGGACGGTTGTGCCCGCGAAGCAGATTGATTTACAATTTGAAAATTCGGGAAAGATTAACAAGGTTGAAGTCGGGATTGGCGACAAGGTAGTCGCGGGGCAGGTTTTGGTTCGACTCAATGTCGCGGAATTAAGCGCTCAAATTCAGTCGTATTACGCCGCTTTGAATATCGCGCAGGCGAAGTTGGCGCAGATTTTAGCGGGCAACAGGGAAGAAGATATTCGAATTTACCAAACGGCCGTTTCGAATGCTGAAGTTGATATTGTCAATAAAGAACAGGCCTTGGACGATGTGGAAATTGACGCTGAGAATGATTTAGAAGAAGCATACGAGGACGCGTTGGATGCCGTAAAAACATCATACACGAAAGCCGACAAGGCGCTTTTAATTACTTTTGCCGAAATAAAGGAAGAATATTTTAACGGCAACGACCAAATTGACTCTAATGTTAAGAGTTGGGAGCAAATTGCTAAAAATGATTTAAGTTCGGCAAAGACCTACAATAATATTGAGGCGGTTTTGGAAGAGATGAAATCGGCGTTGACTACGATTAGGGACGCTTTGGCATATTTGCGGCTGGCGATGAATGACGCAAGCGTTAAAAGTTCTGTTTCTTCAACGCATAAGACAAGCGTTGATACAGAGAGGACGAATATTGATACAGAAATAGTCGCTCTGACTGCGGCTGAACAGGGGATTAAGTCGGTCGCGATCACGAACCAAATAAACATTAATGCCGCGCGCGCCGATTTAGTGACGGCGGAGTCGGTTCTTCAAAAAGCCAAGGACGAATTGGCTTTGAAAAAAGCGGATCCTCGCCAGACCGATATTGATTTGGCAGAAGCGGAAATTAAACAGGCGAGAGCGAATATTTTGCAAATTCAGGAAAAAATAAATAAAAATATTTTAAGAGCGCCGACCGATGGAACTATTACCGCGCTCGCAAAAGAGGAAGGGGAGATAGCTGCGGCAAACTCAACGGTTGTCTCTATGATTAATTCGGGACGATTTCAAATTGAAGCGAATATTTCAGAAACGGAAATCGCCAAGGTTGATTTGGGCGACAAAGTGGAAATGACATTGGACGCTTTGGGTCCTGCGGAAAAATTTGTCGGAGAGATTATTAAAATTGACCCGGCGGAAACAATTATTTCGGGCGTGATTTATTATAAAATTACTTCTGTTTTTGATGTAGAGGATGGAAGAATTAAGTCGGGGATGACGGTTAATCTTGATATTCAGACCGACAAAAAAGAGAATGTTCTTTATTTGCCGTATTATGTTGTTAAAGGTATAAACGGCGATAAATTTGTTAATCTTCTGAAAGATGGGGAAGTTGTTGAGCTAATTATCAAAACCGGTTTGGAAGGCGAGAATAGAATTGAAATTGTTGAGGGGCTGGAAGAGGGGGAAGAAGTGGTAATGGAGGCGCGATAAAAATATGCTGATTCAACTTGAGAATGTGGTTAAAAATTATGTGGACGATGAATTGGTGACCCCGGCTTTGCGCGGGGTTTCTTTTGAGATTAAAGAAGGCGCGTTTGTCGCGGTGACAGGCTCTTCGGGTTCAGGCAAATCAACTTTGATGCATATTATCGGTTTTTTGGATAAGTTGACGAGCGGAGAATATTTTTTTGACGGGGAAAATGCGAGCCATTTTGATGACGATAAATTGGCTGAAATTAGAAATCAAAAAGTTGGTTTTGTTTTTCAATCGTATAATCTTTTGCCGCGGACTTCTGTTTTAGACAATGTTTTATTGCCGACTATTTATACGCCGCGATTAGATAAAAAAGAGACCGAAAACAGGGCGCGCTATCTTTTAGAAAAAGTGGGTCTTTCTCATCGCGTCAATCATCGTCCGAATCAACTTTCGGGTGGGGAACAGCAAAGGGTGGCGATTGTTCGCGCGTTAATTAACCGTCCGCGACTGATTCTTGCCGACGAGCCGACGGGAAATTTGGATAGCAAATCAGGACAGGAAGTAATGGAAGTTTTACAGGATTTGAATGAAGAGGGGCACACGATTTTAATGGTAACCCATGAAAAATATGTCGCTGAATGCGCGAAAAGAATTATAGATTTGAAGGATGGCAGAGTTCTCACCGACACAAAAGTGAACGAAAGACATATCGCGAAGAATGGGATAGAGAAATAACATGTATTTCTTTAATGTTCTAAAACTTACTTTTCAGAATCTGCTCTTGAGAAAGAGCCGTTCTTTTTTGACGATGCTGGGCATTATTATCGGAGTTGCCGCTGTTATTTCAATTATGGCGGTGGGGGCGAGCGCGCAGGACTTGCTTTTGGCGCAGGTAAGGGCGATGGGGAGTGATTTAATCGGTGTTCTACCAGGCATGTCCGAAGAAGGCGGACCGCCGGCGGCTGTGTTTGGGATTGAAATAACAACTCTCACTTATGAAGACGCTTTGGCGATTGAAGAGTTGCCGCGCGTAGTTGCCGCTTGCTCTTATGTTAAAGGGCGAGGGACAATGAGTTTTCTAAATGAAATACACGATTTTGATTATACGGGTATTTCTTCTAATTATTTAGAAGTTGAAGATACTTCTATCGCGCAAGGGCGGTTTATTAAACAGGATGAAGTTAACGGCTTGGCGAGAGTCGCGGTTTTAGGGAGCCGGGTCAAAGAAGAATTGTTTGGCGAGGACAATCCGATTGACCAAAGGATTAAAATCAATCAGGTTAGTTTTAGAGTCATCGGGGTGATGAAAGAAAGAGGAACGGCGGCTTTTCAAAATCAAGACGAACAGGTCTTTGTCCCTGTCAAAACGGCTCAAAAAATACTTTTAGGGATTGACCATGTTGCCCTTATCCGCGCCAAGGTTTCTGGGGCGGATAATATTGATTTGGTTATTTCTCAAGTTGAAAATATTCTTCGTTTCCGCCATCACATTAAAGACCCGCTTAAAGATGACTTTACTGTTATGAACGCCGCGCAAGCCCTTGATATTTTAGGCGCGATCACGCAGGCGCTTAAAATGTTTTTGGCGATGGTGGCGGCGATTTCCTTGATTGTCGGCGGGATTGGGATTATGAACATTATGTTTGTGGTCGTGAATGAAAGGACAAGGGAAATTGGTTTGCGCAAAGCGTTGGGCGCTAAAAGAAAAAGCATCCTTTTTCAATTTTTAATAGAAAGCGCGACAATGACATTGCTTGGCGGGGTGATTGGAATTGTTTTAGGAATTTTAATCGCTTATACTGTGACTGTCGGCGTGAATTATTTTGGATATGATTGGAAATTTATTGTTACGCCTCTTTCAGTTTTTGTTTCTTCTTTTATGGCCGTGAGTATTGGTTTAATCTTCGGTTTATGGCCGGCCAATCGCGCTTCTAAATTAAATCCGATTCAGGCGTTGAGATATGAATAAGGGATGAAATATGAATTTAACTGTCGCGGCTAAACAATCGGTGATTGCTTTGAGGGCGAATAAATTGCGCAGTATTTTTTCTATTTTGGGGATTGTTATTGGCGTGGCGGCGGTCGTAATTATTCTTTCTTTGGGACAAGGGTTGAAGGGGCTGGTGACAGGCGAGGTTGAGGCGTTCGGGCCAAATATGATTGATATCGCGGTTAAGATTCCTGGCGCGGGTCAAGTTGGAAGCGTTATCTCAATGGCGCAAGGGATTAAAATAACCACACTTAAAACAAAAGATATTAAGGCGTTAGAGGATAAACAAAAATTTCCATATATTGAAGCGGTGACGGGACAAGCGTTCGGGCAGGAGTGGGCGAATTACAAAGACAAGGAAAAGAAAACAATTGTTTATGGCTGCAACGCCGATTTTCCCTTGGTCATGAAAACGGCTCAAACTAAACAGGGGAGGTTTTTTACGGAGAGCGAGGACGAGAGTTTAGCGAAGGTTGTTGTTTTAGGAAGCGGTTTGGCTGAAACATTTTTTGGGCAAAGCGAACCGATTGGGGAGAAAATAAAAATCAAGGGACAGAATTTTAAAGTTGTCGGCGTTTTGGAAGAGCAGAATATAATTTCTGTCGGCGGGATTGATATGAATGATTTCGCCTATATCCCAGTAGAAACAGCCCTGAAAGAGGTTTTGGGGATTAACTATCTGTCAGAAATAATATTAACCGTTACGGACGCGAGCTATCTCACCCGGGCAATTCCAGAAATTTCTCAAATGTTGAGGCGCAACCACAATATTAAAGACCCCGAAAAGGACGATTTTCAAATTACGACTATGGAGGAAATTTTGGATCAAATTAACGACATGATGGTTATTTTAAATTTGCTTTTGGGATTTTTAGCAGCGATTTCTTTGTTGGTTGGCGGAATTGGAATTATGAATATTATGCTTGTCTCTGTCTCTGAACGAACGCATGAGATTGGATTGCGCAAGTCGCTGGGGGCGAGTAGGCGAGATATTCTTTGGCAATTTTTAATTGAGAGTTTGACAGTGACTGGTTTGGGCGGATTAATTGGGATTTTGTTTGGCATCGGCGTGTCTTTAATCAGCGCTGTTGGCGCGCGGGCTTACGGACTATCTTGGCCTTTGACGGTTTCTTGGTTGGCGATTATAATTGCTTTTTTTGTGTCTATGATGATTGGTTTGGTTTTTGGGATTTACCCCGCTCAAAAAGCGGCGCGATTAAGTCCGATTGAGGCGATGAGGAAAGAGTAATTATGAATCAAGTGACTAAACAACTTAAAAAAATAAAAGACGAGGTAGTAAAGTGCAAGAAATGCGCGCTTTGCAAGACGCGGATTTTACCCGTGGTTGGGCAGGGGAGCCATAAGGCAAAAGCAGTTTTTGTGGGCGAAGCGCCTGGGGCGAATGAGGATAAAACGGGTCTTCCTTTTTGTGGGAATTCGGGCAAGATTTTGGATGAACTTTTTGTTTCAATCGGATACAAAAGAGAAGACGCTTACATTTGCAACATTCTTAAATGCCGTCCGCCCAGTAATCGCGACCCTTTGCCAGCAGAGAAGGCGGCTTGCGTTCCTTATTTAATCAAGCAGATAGAGGCGATTAAACCAAAAGTGATTTGTCCAATGGGCAATCATGCGGCTTCGTTTCTTTTGGCGGAATTTGGGCTTGCGGATGAAGTCGCGGGCATTAGTAAAATGCACGGAAAAATTTTTGAAGTGAAAACGAGTTTTGGCAAAATTAAAATTATTCCTCTCTATCATCCCGCGGTATCGGTTTACAACGCTAATACGAAGGATGTTTTGAAAAAGGACTTTGGGATTTTGAAGAAGTTTTTAAAGTAGCCAGTAAATGGGGACTGTCCCCAAGAGGGGACAGTCCCCATTTTAAAAATGAATATTGATAGTAAGAAAACTGTTTTAGTCGGACTATCTGGGGGAGTTGATTCTTCGGTTGCTTTGGCGATTTTAAAAAAGCAGGGGCTCAAGCCGATTGGGGTTTCTTTTAGACATTCCGTTTGTTCGGAAAATAATTTTGCGATTGCCAAAAAAATTTGCCAAAAACTTAAAGTTCCATATCATATTATTGACGCGCGGCTTGATTTTAACGAAAAAGTAATTGGCTATTTTCTGTCCGAGTTGAAAGATAACAGGACGCCCAGTCCTTGTTTAATTTGCAATCGGTTTGTTAAATTTCAGGGCTTGTTTGATTTCGCACGAGCAGAGGGGATTGAATATGTAGCCACGGGGCATTATGCGCGGATTAAAAAAAATGAAAAGACGGGAGAGTATGAATTATTAAAAGGGGTTGATAAGATGAAAGACCAAAGTTATTTTCTTTCCCTTTTGGAGCAGGAGCAGTTGGGGAAGATAATTTTTCCTCTAGGGGAATACACTAAAAAAGAGGTTTATCAGATAGCCGCGCAAGAGGGCTTTAAATTTTTTTCTGAAATCAAACAAAGCCAAGATTTATGTTTTGTGGGCAAAAAAGCTTTACCCTTTTATTTGGATGAAAAATTAGGCGTTCAACCAGGCGATATTGTTGATAAAAAGGGGAATGTTCTGGGGCGACATAAGGGATTGTTTCATTATACGATTGGGCAACGAAAAGGGATTAATGTTTCGGGTGGTCCTTGGCGGGTGGTTGATTTGGATAAAAAGAAGAATCGGATTATAATAACTAATAAAGAAAACGACCCGGCGCTTTTCCGCAAAACAATTTCTCTTGCTCGATGTCATTTTATTTCCGGCGTTAAGCCAAAAGGGGAAATAAAGGTTATGGCGAAAATCAGATTTAACCAAAAGGCGTCGCGCGCGAGATTAAGCGTTGTCGGGAACAAAGCGAAATTGATTTTTGAAAAACCGCAAAAAGCGGCGACACCGGGACAGTTCGCGGTTTTTTATAAAGGGAATGTTTGTTTAGGTGGTGGAGCGATTTGTTAAGACCTCGGAGGTCTAACATCAAGAAATATGGTTAAAAAAGAAAAAAATTACGCTTTTATAGATAACCAGAATTTGAATTTAGGGATACAGAGTTTGGGCTGGAAATTGGACTATAAAAAGAAAAAACACCGCTAAAGGACGGAACCAGTAGAGGTGTTTTTTATGTGTATTCTATTTCAAATATAACAAAGAGAAAACTGCTTGTCAATAGTAGATCAAAAACAATTCGGCTATCCGAAAGCCGAATAGGGTGTTTTTCAAAGGTCGGGACTTGGCGGGAGGCGGAGGTTTGTTGGTAGGTTTAGACGGGCGATGAATAAGAGAATGTTGAATTTATGAAAAAGATTCTAATTTTTGTTTTAATTTTGTTTGGGGTTTTGGGGATGGGTGGTTTTGCGTTGGCTGATGAGAGCGCGAAGGCGGTTGATTTGTATTTTTTTTATGGGGAGACATGCCCGCATTGCAAGAAGGCGGAAGTTTTTTTGGAGGGGGTAGCGGTGGATTATCCGGGGCTTGAGATTCATTCTTATGAGGTTTTTGGGGATAAGGGGAACGCTCAATTATTGGTTGAATTTCTTAAGTCGTGCGGCAAGGAGGCGACTGTGAGAGTGCCGGCTATTTTTATCGGCGAGGAGGTAATGATTGGTTATTTGAGCGATGAAACGACGGGCGGGAAGATTTTGAGGGCGGTTGAAAATTGTTCGGCGCAGGGGTGTTCTGACCTAATGGAAAAAGTGGATAGAGAAAAATGTTCCGTTCAGGTCAGCGCGGAAGAGCAAATTATTGATTATCCTTTTATCGGGAAATTAAATCTTTCTAAATTGTCTTTGCCTGTCTTAACGATCGCGCTTGCCGCGATTGATGGATTTAATCCTTGCGCGATGTGGGTTTTGCTTTTTCTTTTAGCTTTACTGATTAGCGTTCGTTCGCGGAAAAGAATGATTTGGATTGGCGGCGCGTTTATTCTCGCTTCGGGCGTTGTTTATTATCTTCTTTTGTCCGCTTGGCTAAATTTATTTTTGGCGATTAGTTATGTTAATTTAATTAGGACGATTATTGGGGTTTTGGCTTTGGGGGCGGGGGTTTGGCAAATTAAACATTTTATTACCTTTAAGCCGGGCGTTTGCGAGATCGCGCCCATTGGAAGCAAGTGGAACGAAAAAATCACCCAAAAAGCAAATCAGGTGGTTAATTCAACTGCTTTGCCAGCCGCGTTTTTAGGAATAGTCGTTTTGGCGTTTGGGGTGAATTTAGTTGAGTTTTTTTGTTCAGCTGGATTGCCCGCGATTTATACGCAGGTCTTGTCTTTGAATAATTTAAGTTCAGTAAATTATTATCTATATCTCTTGCTTTATACTTTTGTCTTTATGCTTGACGATGTTATTATTTTTACAATCGCGGCCGTCACTTTAAGCAAACTTGGCTTTACGGATAAGTACGCGAAATACAGCGCTCTAATCGGAGGGCTTGTTATTTTCGCCATGGGGCTTTTGCTGATTTTCAAGCCGGACTTTTTAATGTTTGGGTAAACGCTTGACTTGTTTTTGTCTTTCGTGTAATATCTTTTCGGGAGGAGCGATTAATAACTTCAATTTGGTTTTTTTTGTTACATATAAATGACACCCTGCTCCTCCCGACCACCTTCGCAAAGCGGAGGTTTTTTATTTGGGAAATTTGGTTTTTGTGATACAATAAAAATATGAAAAATATTAATGAAATTACTAAGGAGGAGTTGGGGGAGTTGAAGGTTGTTGTTTTTGATATTGACGGGGTTGTTGTTCCAGTGGGGACGGAGTTGAGGGAGAATCAGGACGGGACGGAGTTGTTAATGAAATCAAAACAATTGTCGCGGGAGTTTATTGAGAATTTAAAAAAATTGAAGAAGTATTTGAAAATTGGTTTTTCTTCGGGGAGGAATATTCTTTATTTGAAAAGTTTAACGAATGAGATTTTTGATAATCGGGTTATTTTACAAGCGGAGAATGGAAATATTACATTTTTAGAGAATAAGATTGTTCATCCAGTTTATCCCGATGAATACTTTGGCAAATTGCGGGATATTAAGGAGAAGATAAAGGAGATAATGGCGGGGGATACGAGAATTAGAGGGTTTGAACCAAAACTTTTTATTCTGACGGTTCATTGCGATAAGATAGAGGAAATACCTGCTTTAGTTAAGAAGATGGGCGGAGATGATTTGTATTGCCTTTGGACAAATGAGGGATACGATATTGGAAGCAAAGAAATGTCAAAGGGCGTGGCGATTGCCAGTTTGGCAGAGCAACTTGGAGTCGGACCGAAGCAGATTATGACGACGGGGAATAATTACAACGACGCGGAGATGTTAAAGATAGGCAAAGGCGTTTCGGTTCTTCCGGAAAGAGTTGAGGGCGAGTATTTTATTAAAGGAGAAAAATTGGGCGGAGAGTTGCTGGCGGAGTTTCTGCTGGAGTATTTTGAGTAACTAAGACGGGGGCAGCCCCCGAGGACGGGGGACTGCCCCCTTGGGACTTTTTTAATATTTCAACCAGAAAAGGTCTAACCTTTTAGAAAAACGGGGACTGTCCCCTAAATTAGGCCCATTTTTTGTTTTGCTTCTTTGAGGGTTTTTTGGGCTTTTACTTTTGCTTGTTTGGCGCCTTCTTGGAGGATTTTTTCTAATTTTTTAGGATTTTTTTCTAAGGCGGCTTTCTTTTCTTGGAATGATTTTAGTCCCAGAATGATTGTTTCAGCCAAGCCCTCTTTGAATTGGGCGTATCCTTTGTTTTTGTATTTTTTCTCAATATCGTCAAAAGATAAATCGGAAAAATGTTTGTAAATAGTCATAAGGTTGGCGATGGCTGGCCTTTTTAAATCATATTCTATGGTAGTTCCAGAATCCGTGACCGCTTTCTTTATTTTTTGCTCAATAACGGCGGGGGAGTCAGTTAGGGAGATATAATTGTTTGAATTGGCGGCGCTTTTTGACATCTTCTTTAATGGATTATCAAGTCCCATAATTCTGGCGGTTTCTTTGTTGATGAGCGGCTGGGGGACGGTGAACGATTTTCCGTAGAGATGGTTAAAGCGTCGCGCCAACGATCGCGCCAGTTCAATGTGCTGTTTTTGGTCTTCGCCAACAGGAACGGCGTCGGTTTGGTAAAGCAAAATGTCGGCTGCCATGAGGACAGGGTAATCAAAAAGTCCGACATTAACTTTGTTTTTATGCTGTTCGGATTTGTCCTTGAATTGCGTCATCCATTCTAATTCGGGGATTTTCGTGATTGTGTTTAAAAGCCATGCCAATTCGGAGTGTTCGGAAAGATGGGACTGGACGAAAACAACACTTTTTTTATGGTCAATTCCAGCCGCTAAATAGATCGCTGCCATTTCTAAAACGGCTTTTCTTAATTTTTGAGGGTCTTGGGGAACGGTTATAGCGTGCAAATCAACGACGCAAAAAATAGAATTATATTCGTTTTGGAGTTCAACCCAGTTTTTGATGGCGCCCAGGTAGTTGCCGATATGGGCGATGCCAGTTGGCTGAACGCCGCTGAAGATGGTTTTTTTCATTTTTTTTGAAAGGCCTTGATAATTGGTTTCAGGTCGCCTTCTATGATTTTTTCCAAATTATGCCAGGATTTATTAATGCGATGGTCGGTGACGCGGTTTTGGGGGAAGTTGTAGGTGCGGATTTTTTCGGCTCGCATCGCGGAACCGATTTGCTCGCGTCGTTCGGCGCTTTCCTTTGCCATTTCTTCTGATTGCTTTTTCGCCAAAAGGCGAGCCCGCAAAACATTCATTGCTATTTCTTTGTTGTGTTGTTGAGACCTTCCTTCTTGGCAGTTAACCATAATACCTGTCGGCTTGTGGATAATTCTGACGGCGGATTCGGTTTTATTGACATGCTGTCCGCCTGGTCCCGAGGAACGCAGAACATCAATCCTTAAATCGCGCGGGTCAATTTTTAATTCTGTTTCGGCGACTTCGGGCATAATAGCGACCGAAGCAGTTGAGGTGTGAATTCTTCCCGATTTTTCCGTGGTCGGAATTCGCTGGACGCGATGAACGCCAGCTTCTTGCTTAAGTTTATCATACACATCATCGCCCTTTATTCCAAAAATGATTTCGCGGCAGCCGCCTGCTTCTTTAATGTGTCTTTCAATTAAATTGGTTTTCCAACCTTGTTTTTCCGCGAAACGGGAATACATCCGAAAAAGATCGGACGCGAAAAACGCCGCTTCCTCTCCGCCGGCGCCAGCTCTGATTTCAATGATGATGCCTTTGCTCATTTTTTATTTTTTGAGTTTGAGTCCTGCTTTCTTATCCTTTTGGGCCATTCTTTGTTTGAATTTTTCTATTTGGCCTGTTTCAATGACTCGTTCTTTGCCTGTATAGAAAGGATGACAAGCGGAACAGATTTCCACTTCCATTTCAGGAACAGTTGAGCCAAATTCAAACTTAGCGCCGCAAACGCATTTGACTTTTGCTTTGGGATAATATTTAGGATGTATATCTTTTTTCATATTACGGGTAATATATCAGATAAAGATGGATTGAGCAAGAGCTGAGGACGGGAGCAAGTGCTTGCCTTAATTTTAAATTATGATATACTTTCCGCAGGCCTCTTATAAAAAAACTTCAAAAGGGGGTTGTTAAATTTATGAAAAAAAAGATTGTAAAAAAGATTGTTGAGAAAAAAGTTGTTAAGGTGACCGACAAGACGGTCAAAAGCGCTCTTCCGAGTTTGGAAGATATGCTTGGCGCGGGAGTCCATTTCGGTCATCGGGCGTCCAAGTGGAATCCAAAAATGAAGCCGTATGTTTTTACTACTCGCAGCAATGTTCACATTATTGATTTAGAAAAGACGGCGGCGAAGTTTGAGAAGGCATTGGAATTTTTGCGCCAAATCAAAAAGCAAAATGGAACGATTATTTTCGTCGGAACAAAAATCGCCGCGAAAGATATTGTTAAAAAGACGGCCGAGGAATGCGCGATGCCTTTCGTGACGGAAAGATGGATCGGGGGAACGCTGACTAACTTTAAGGTTATTTCAAAACGACTCAAGCATTACCGTGATTTAGAAAATGACCAGAAAACAGGGGAGTTGAAAAAATACACCAAGAAAGAACAGCATGATTTCGGAGTTCAATTACAACGGCTTGACCTGCAGTTTGGCGGCATCAAAAATTTAACCAAAATGCCAGACGCGCTTTTGATTATTGACACCCACAAAGAGCAATTAGCGTTAAAAGAAGCGAGGGCGAAGGGGATTTTGACGGTTGGATTGTGTGACACAGACGCCGATCCAACGCTGGTGGATTATCCAATTCCCGCGAACGATGACGCGATTTCGTCTTTGAAATTAATTTTAGGCGCGATCGAGAAGGTCTTAAAATAAAACTATGATTTCAATGGAACAAATTAAACAATTGCGCGAAGAAACCAATGTTTCTGTTATGGAGTGCAAGAACGCCTTAGAAGAGGCGGGCGGCGACATGAAAAAAGCGCTGGAGATTTTGAAAGAAAAAGGCAAAGCAAAAGCGTTAAAGAAGGCGGGTCGGGAAGCGAAACAAGGTTTAGTTGAAGCGTATATTCACAACAATGGCAAAATCGGCGTTGTTTTGGAGTTAAACTGCGAAACAGATTTTGTCGCTAGAAACGAGGACTTTAAAGCGCTGGCGCACGATATTGCGATGCATATCGCGGCGATTGCCCCAAAAGACAAGGAGGAACTTTTACAGCAACCCTTTATTAAGGACGAAAAGCAAAAAATTGAGGACTTGATAAATGGCGCGATTGCTAAATTGGGAGAAAATATTAGAATAGGGGAATTTTCAAGGTTGGAGATATAATTTTCGTTATGCTCACAATTATTCTTTATTTTCTCATTACTTTTAGTTTAATTGGTTTAGGGGTTATTCTTTACCGTAAAATCCCTGTTTTGGCGAATCTTTCAGAGGAGGAGATTATGATTTTGTCCAGAAAGAAGGGAGTAATTGAACGATTTCGGGGGATAGATTATAAACAGCATGGATTTAATTTGATGATTTTTTTAGAAAAACTTTTAAGGCGAATCAAAATCGTGTTTTTGAAAATAGAAAATTTGCTTAACAAATGGATTAAGGGATTGAGGACGCAGTCGCAAATTATGGCCCAGAAGTCCAAAGAGTGGATCAGGCAAAGAGAGATGAAGCGGAGAGAAAAGCAAACGGTTTCGTCCGACAAGACAAACGATGAGGTTTCTATTAGAATAAACGATAAAAAAGAAGACGATTCGCAGTTTGAGAAGAAAATGGACGAAATGGCTCTTGATGATTTAAAAAAACCGATTAAGGAAGAGCAAAAATGGATTGACCTGATTATTGAAAATCCTAAAAATATTACCGCGTATAAGTTTTTGGGATTGTTCTATTGGAAACAGCACAATCACGCCGATGCGAAAGCGTCGTTGGAGATGGCGGTCAAGTTGGGCTCCAAGGACAAAAAAGTAAAAGAAATTTTAAGGGAGATGAAAGAGGCGGAGGAAGAATCGGCCCATGTAGCTCAGGGGTAGAGCAACTGTTTTGTAAACAGTCGGTCGGCGGTTCGAATCCGTCCATGGGCTCTGGGTTCCCAGCGGTGGCAGAACGGTTTATGCGCTGGTCTGTAAAACCAGTTTAAGTAGGTTCGACCCCTACCCGCTGGACAGGATAAAATGAATACAGAAGAAAAAACAAAACTTATTTCCCGCTTTACGGAAGAGGTTATGACGCCGGATGATTTGGCGGAACTTCTGTCTAAGAATGTTTCTCTTAATCACTACATCGGATTTGAAATTTCCGGAAAAATCCACCTTGGGACGGGTTTAATGTGCATGCAGAAAGTTAAAGATTTCCATGACGCGGGCGTAAAGTGCCATATTTTTTTGGCTGACTGGCATACTTGGATTAACGACAAACTTGGCGGGGACAGAGAGGCGATCGGAAGAGTCGCGGTTGGATATTTTAAGGAAGGAATGAGCGCCGCTTATGAATGTCTTGGCGGCAATCCTGAAGATTTGAATTTTATTCTTGGCTCGGAATTGTATCACGGCAATGATGATTATTGGAAGACGATGATTGAAGTGAGCAAACACACGAGTTTGAGCAGAATGCAAAGGAGTATTGACATTTTAGGGCGGAAAGAAGGACAGGCGGTTGATTTCGCTAAATTGATTTATCCAGCAATGCAGGTGGCTGATATTTTCGCGATGCAGATTCATTTTCCGCACGCCGGGTCGGACCAAAGAAAGGCGCAAGTAATCGCGCGCGATGTCGCGAAAAAACTGACAATTATGCCGCTTAAGGCGGGGGAAGAAATCGTTAAGCCGGCGGCTGTCCATCATCATTTAATTTTAGGACTGCAAAAGCCAGCGATTTGGCCCATTCCTTCGGAAATTGACAAGCATGAACTTTGGTCATCAATGAAAATGAGCAAATCAAAGCCCGATAGCGCCGTTTTTATTCACGATTCCGAGGATGAGATAAAACGAAAAGTCATGAAGGCCTTTTGCCCAGAAAAGGAAACTGACTTCAATCCGATTATTGATTGGGCGGAATATTTGATTTTTACGCGAGAAAAGAGTATAACCATAAGGCGAGAGGAAGCGCATGGAGGGAATTTGGAAATTAAAGATATTGAAGAATTAAAAGAACTTTTCCAAAAAGGCGAACTTCACCCCCAAGACCTCAAAAAATTTGTCGCGGAATATTTATCTGATTTGCTCAAGCCAATCAGAGACCGCTTCAGCAAAGGCAAGCCAAAAGAAATGCTGGAGGAATTAGAAACAGTTTTGAAGGGGTAATTTAATAATATGATAAACGAGCAGAAATTAAAAAAATTATACGCGGACGGATTGTCTATGCAAGAAATATCGGAGAAAATGGATTGGGGATACAAAAAGGTAGTTTATTGGATGAGCAAGTATGGTATTTTAAGAAGAACAAGAAGCGAAGCCACTTATGTAAAGAAAAATCCAAACGGAGATCCTTTTAAAATTAAACAAAAATTAAGTTTGAGAGAAAAAGAATTAAAGAGCATGGGGTTAGGATTGTATTGGGGCGAGGGGGACAAAAGCGATTATTCATCTGTTAGATTAGGAAATACCGATTCACGATTGATTAAGAAATTTATAGAGTTTTTAATTCAAATATGCGGCGTTAAGAAAGAAAAACTAAAGTATGAACTCCAAATATTTAATGATGCTGACCAGCAAAAGGCGATTAAATTTTGGATGAAAGAATTAGGAATAAGAAAAGATGATTTTACACAAATAATCAATCATCCACCAAGAGGGGATGGCACATACAGAAATAAAAATCAAACGGGTGTCTTAATAGTTTATTGCCACAATAAAAAACTTAAGAAAGAGATTATAAAAATGTTAGAACAAGTATTGTAGTTTAATAATTTAATAAGCCGATGTAGCTCAGTTGGTAGAGCACCTCCATGGTAAATCTCAAATTTTGCCCATTTTAGCGGAAACGCTGGAATGAATCCCGAATTACGGTTAAAAGCCCAGTACAGGGTTAAGACCGTGGCGTCAATCAAAATTGATACGCCCGAACGACTGACAAGGGAAGCTAAGCTTTGACACAGTGTCAAAGTATGCTTAAGATACAGTCTATCCCTCTAATATGTGCTTATAAAAAATAGGGGCGTACGAGAAGGAGATGGTCCTCGGTTCAAATCCGAGCATCGGCTCAAGGAGGAAGTTAGGCCTTCTGAGTAGTAAATAAAATAAAAAATATGCCACAAGATCACTTAATCAAATTTCAATGTGACGAGTGTAAGAGAATTAACTATTACTCGCGCAAAAATAAAAAGTCAGTTCAAAAGAAATTAGAACTGAAAAAGTTTTGTAATTGGTGTAGGAAGCATACGATTCATAAAGAGTTGAAGAAATAAGGGCGCGTCCGTTAATTGGTTAAACGGCTGGTCTCCAAAACCGGTCCTGCAGGTTCGAGTCCTGCCGCGCCTGCCAATGGGTCAGGTTAGAACCTTTAGTTTTATTAAGTTCTGCCACGAAATTAAAGGGTTCTTTAAGGTCAAAATTCAGTAACCCATCTCTTAGTATAAAGTTTTTGCCAACAGCCCTTAGAAGGGCTTTTTTGTCTTCAATACTGCCCTCCTCAAACACTTTATAAGCATGGTTGGTTTGGATAATTAGGTTTTCCGCATAATCATGCCACGCTTGATTGGTTTTATCATGGGCTTCCAATTTTTCTTTGGCTTCCATTTTGGCGTCTAAAATTTCTCTTTTTTTCTTGCCGTACTCTTCTTTTTCAATTAAGCCGTCAGTATAAAGATTAAGCAATCTATCTAGTCTGTCCTCGCATTTGTTAAATATATTTTGCCAATACTTAATACTATTTAAATATAATTCTTTTTCGTTATTGTGGCTTTTTTTGACAGCCGTCATTAAAAGTTCTTTAACCATGTCGCCAATAGTGATTTCCTTTATTTTCAACCTTAATTGTTTTTCAATTTCTTCTTCTCTTAAATAGGGTTGAGCACATTTTCCTCTTTTTTGGGTGCAGTGGTAATAAACATGTCCTTTTTTCTCTTCGGCTGTAATTGAGCATCCGCAATAACTACATTTGATGATTCCTCTGAAGGCGAATTGCCAGCGTTGAGAAATGGGGCGGCTATTCTGGCGGAGGACTTCTTGGATTCGATCAAAGATTACTTTACTGATAAGCGGTTCATGATTTCCTTCGTATTGTTCGTTTTTCATAACCATCATTCCGTAGTAAAATGGATTTCGAAGTAATCGGGCTAAAACACTTTTACTAACTTTTTTATTTTTTAATTTACCCCTTAAGTCAAGCTGGTAAGATTTTTCTGCCATTGTTTCCAAATTGAAGTTTCCGGTGGCATATTCCTCAAAAATTTTCTTAATTATCGAACCTTGGATAGGATCAATTTCTATCCGTTTTAATACTTTGTTTTCCTTTTCTAAAAGCCGTTGTTTGTGTTTGTCATAACTTTTGCCCGCGATAACGCCTTTTCCGTCCATATTAATATATCCTATCGGCGCTAAACCTGGCCATTCCTTTTTAGTAGTTAGCTTATGCCTAAAACCTCTTTTAGTGTTAAAACTTAAATCATCAACATATTTTGTAGCCATGCCGAATTCAATTTGCATTAGAAATTTATCATTAACGCCTTCGTAAGTTTTTTCAGCAGTGACAATTTTTGAAATAGTGCCCTTGCCTAGCCAATAAATAATTCTGCCTCCATCAAGTTCATTTCTAGCTAGTCGGTCTAATTTCCAAGCGATGATCCCGCAATTTCCAGTTTCTATTTTTTCCATCATTTCATTAAAAACAGGTCTGCCAATATCTTTGGCTGACCTGGATTCTTTGAATATCTCTACAATGTTTAATCCTTCCTTTTGCGCTAACTGAGTTAATTCCCTAATTTGAGAATCAATTGAGAGTATTTGACGATCTTCCTCTTCTGAAGACTTGCGAACATAAAGAAAATATTGGTTCATGTTTGTATGTTAATAGTCATAAAGTCATACTTAAGGCAAAAAGTAGGGGATTGTTCTTTGTTTGTTTATACTCAGCGGTAACGGAGTTCTTAATTTTTATTTACCAAATATTTAAGATTTTCCAATTATTTTTGTAAGGTTTGCCAAATTCTAAATCATCTTTATTATTTCTTTGCGGGTCAAAACAACGAACGGAATTGTCTTTGCGAGGACGACCGCCACGGCCCGGGGTTCTTAGCCATTTGCGATGTTTTTGATAAAGATATTTACAAAATGTTTTTTGAGGGAATATATAATATTCTGGTAGTTTGTTTGGCCCCAAAAGGTCTACTAAAACAACATAATGATTAATTAGTCCTGCATCTTCTTCGGTGCTTTTTGCTAAGTTCCATCCTTGATTGTTCTCAACCGACATGGTTTTGGTTTGGATTGAAATTGATTTACCATTGTCGGGGTTAGTAACCAATAAATCAACTTTAGGCGTATTTTTCAAAGTAATTGTGGCGATCAAACCCCTTTGAGATAATTCCGCAGCCACAAAATATTCTCCCGCTATTCCAACAATATTTGGGCGTTTTTTAATCATAGTTTTTATTTAAGTAATTTTTTAATATTTTTGAGTTGAAATTTTTGAGCTTCTTTTTGAAGTTCTTTTATTTTCTCGATAACTTTCAAGGATTTTTCATGGTCATAAAGCCGATGTTTTCCCGGCGTATGTCCGGATGGCTTCAACAGCCCCTTTTGAGTATAAAATTTAATTTCCGAGACGGTAGACCCGACTTCTTTGGCTAATTGTCCAATTTTAATAAGTTTTTTGTTCATAGATTGGCGTGCACCATGGTGCACATTAGAATTAGGAATTACTAATTACTATTTTAGTTGAAAAAATAAAAAGGTCAAGGTTTTAGTACGGTGCGAATAATAAGGCTATTGAGACAACGAATCGCATTTTTGTTCTAATAATAAATATTGCTCTTTGATAGAAATAGCCTCACTGACTTTTTCCGAAGCCTCCTCTAATCTGGATTGTTGATCTTCTATTTGGCTTTTCCTTGAAACATAGAGTTTTTCAAGTTCTAAATGCCTATAAAGTTCCCCTTTACATTCAGCTGTTAGATTTGTATAGCAGCCACTTGGGATATTTTCAAACTCGCTAGATGAAATATTAGAGAATGGAATTGGCATATTACTCCCTCGCTGACTGCGTAAAATTTCTAATTCAGTTTTGGTAGCTTCAAATTGTTCAAAATCTGGATCCCAATAATGAGTAGGGTCAATCACGGTTATATCGTCATTTTCGATTCTTTGAATTTCAGAGGTAGCCTGGTCTAAATTTTTCTGCCAGCGAGCGACTTCATTAAGTTGGTGGGATATTTCATCAAGTATGCTTTGATAACCCGAATAACCCCTATCTAATAGATAATTTCTCGCTTCATTACATGATTGTTCCTTCAAAATAAGATTTGCTTGCTGATTAATAATATTTTGTAATTCTGAGACAGTCTGCTCTTGTTCGGTTTGTTTAGTTTCTACAACTTCCACTCGTCCAATCAAAATATCCATCTGCTCGGCTATAATTTGGACCGCCTCAGCTGGGGTCTTGCCCTGAATCAAGCTAACCACGAAAGAGCCGCCCAGCGTGACAGTAGGGAAGACTATAAGTCCGACAATGATACCAATTAAGATTTTTTGATATGTTTTCATGAATAACTAAATCAAACATTAAATTTTGTTCTACAATAAGGACAAATTTCAGCTTTTAATGAAATTCTTTTTTGGCATTTTGGGCAAACCTTCCCTCCGCTTTTACAAAATATATAATAGAGAAAAGCAAAAAATCCAAATATTAAGCCCATAAAGAAAGCAACACCAGCGCTCCTTTCTTTTCTTTGAGCTATAAAAAAGCATATCATGCCCCAAATAACGCCAAAGATGATTATGCCTATAAAGAAAGATTCAAATATATAACTTAAAAACATAATTATTTTAGTTCTTTTTTATCTTTCTTCAAGTTTAATAACTACCGTTTCAAAATCAGAAGAAAGCCATGAATCATCAAGATAGACCAACTCTAAAGTATCCAGATTTATATTGTTGGGCACTTCATAGGTGATATATCCTCTCATTTTTCTTGTTGGCGCTAATTCAATACTTTCAAATTTTGGTTCTTTTTCGTAAATAGATCTCTCATAAATATGTCCTTGGTTATCATAAAGCTCAAAATCATATGTACTGTAATATTTAGGATTATCTGTGATATTGGTAAGTTCTATATCAATTGCAATATATTTATTACCTAGTGATGGCTGACGCCAAGAGTCAGATTCTTGATGTTTAGATATGCCGTATGCGATTATTTTACAGTTTTTTAACCATGCTTCTTTTTTAAGATATACTGTAATAATCTGAGATTTTTCAGGAGCAAGAGATTGAGTTGTTTCTTTCTTTTTGCTTCCATCTCCATCAATAAAAATAATAATAACAATGACAAAGACGATAAGCCCTAAAACAGCCAAACAGCCATAACCTTGCTTTTCTTGCTCTTTTTTCTTAATCTCTTTTTCTGCTTTAACCCTCGCCTCTACTCGCATTTTTTCTTCCATTTCTATTTCTTCTTGTTTTGATAAATTTTCGCTTTTCTTTTTTTCTTCGTTCATATTTTTTTATTTATATTTTAATTATGTCCAAAAACACAAAGCCCCCCACGAGTGATAGTCCTTTCGGACCATCCAATAGCCTTTCGACCATTGACCCAATCACGAGTACTCAATGAGGAGCTTAATATCGTGATTGGGGTTTTATGCCATATCCCTATGAGACGAGACTTAGGCAAATTAAATTGTCTGATTATAGATTATCTTTTTTATTCTTTTTAGTCAACCGCTTGTCGTGGAATTTGTGATAGGCTTCTTTTAGAAAATTGTTTGAGACACTTAAGTATCTTTCGGTTGTGGAAATTGAGCTATGTCCAAGTAATTTTTGGACAAAGTAAAGATTACAGCCGTTGTTGAGCAAATCCACGGCGAAAGACCTCCTCATTGTATGAGGCGTGACTTTTTTGACAATCTTGGCTAATTTGCTATATTTGGTTATCAGTAATTGAACGCCCCGAGGTGATAGCCGGGCTATTATATCCCTATCATGACGGACAAATAGGGCAGGACAATTATCTTTTCTTGCCTTAAGGTAATTTTCAAGACCATCAATGGCATTTCCGGACAGAAAAACCAGTCTAATCTTGCCTCCCTTGCCTATGATTGCGAGCTCTTTTTGTTTAAAATTAATTTGTTCCTTATTTAAATTAGTTAGTTCGAAAAGCCGGAGCCCAGTTGAAAATAAAAGTTCTAAAATTGCTTTATCTCGCAAATTGATTATTGGCTTGGCTTGGTATCTAAGTGGAGCTTTTAGTAATTTCCTCAATTCGGACCTATCTAAAAAAGTTACTTCTCTGTCACTAATTTTAGGCAATTCAATGATTTGAGGCGTAATAGCTATTTTATAATCTTGTTTTTGAAGATGGGCAATAAAACTGCGGATTATTATTAAATAATGCGATTGGGTGGCTAAACTCAAATTTTGGCTTGATTTGCCTTTTAATTTGCTCAACCACAATTGATAATTAATTAAATTTCTTTTAGTAATTTGGTCAATTGGAATATTGCCAAGTTGCTTTTTAAAAAGATCTAAGCCACGGCTATAACTAATTAGCGTGTGATGACTTTTGCCTCTAATTTTTAGATATTCCAAAAAATTTTTAATGGATTGTGTTAATTTTATTGTTTCCATAATTTAGGAGCGCGTATCGCGCGCGCGTTATAAAACGAACTTATTGGCAATTAATCCGTTATTAACCCTTTTTCCTTAAAAGAAAAGTAATCGTTCTTTAAATTAATTATTATGTGGTCGAACAATTCGATTCCCAGTATTTTGCCAGCTTCCGCTATCCTTTTTGTTGTCTTCAAGTCGTCCTCTGACGGCTCAATTTCTCCGCTTGGGTGATTATGTAAAATGATCAAGCTAGCAGATGATGCCGTTATGGCAGGTCTAAAGGTTTCTCTTGGGTGGATTAAGCCAGCATTCAATACTCCCAGACCTATTAATTCAATCCGTGTTATGGCATTTCTGGCGTTCAAATATACTGCCCAAAAATGCTCCTTCATTCTGTCGTCTTTTTCTTCTGACTTAAGGACTTCTGTCAAAATCTTAGCTATCTTTTTAGGATCGCTAATTTTTGTTTTTCTTATTTTATCGCTTATTTTTATTCTCATGTTTTGGCTCCTTTCTAAAATTTAAATTATATTTTGGACGCAAAACAAAAACCCCGGCCGTACAAAATCGACCGGGGCCCTCAACCTCGAAAGGCTGAGACCCAACCTTAAAAAGGTTGAGATGGTTCTATCATACCAAAACCAAAGAGCGTTTGGCAAATAGAAAAGACCTTAAGTTTTGTAACGGCGCGAACAACGCGCCCAAAAGGCAAATATTCAAGTAAAGATTTTTTAAGTTTCTACCTCCATTTTAAGCGATTTTCGGATGAGAGTCAATAGGTCCGAATGGGGATAAACACGCACTGGTAAACGCTTTATAGCGTTTTTGAGGATTGAAGTTGGGTTCACATAATCGGCATTATGAGATTAGCTATAATGTTGGTTTTGAGGTGTTTTGAGCCAGAAAAAAAAGACCGAAGCATAAGAGGACACTTAGCGTTCAAAGGCATCTGCGACACGATCTCCAAAAACGCCAGGCAAGTACGTAGTTTATACCGTTTGAGCGATGAACGGGGATATATCTTCAGAATATTAAACTATCCCATTTTGGCGTTCTACGCTAGTCAGTCTGGGATCGTATGAATTAGGTCATCTTGGATCGAAAAACCCCTTATATGGCTGTTTTTATATCAAAAATCGCCTTCCTCAGCTACTTTTCTTCTGGGTTGGACAACCGATAGAGTTGTTCGACCAGCGTTGATCGATGTTTTTTGCCATAATCGCCCTTATCAATGAGTCGGTTGAACCATTGAGCAATAGCCGGACGACCAAAGTTTCTGTCTTTGACGGTTTCGGCAAAACAAGTAAAACTAGACCAATATGGGTTTTGGTTTGATATTGTATTGAATACTCGATAAATAGATCGCATAGTTAATTTTATATGGGTTTGTTTGATATTGAAGGGCTAACCGAGGGGCTAAGGCACTATCTGTGGTCAGGCTCCTTGCTGATCAACCTGGGCATTCATCTACCATCTTTTACCATTTTCCCTAGTTAGTTGGCTAACCTCTCTTCATCTTCCCTTACACACCAACCCCCGTTTAGAATAGCAACGGCTTCCAAAGCCTGTCTATTAGCCTGGAGTACCGCAATCCCTAGGAATCCATTATTTCGTGGTAGGGTCTTGATTGACTGTAGTTGGAATATGATGTCCAGCTGTTAAACTTTCATCCATCACCCACCAACCCGAATTCTTTATCGCCCAATCTTTTTACGGTTTAACGATAAAGCAATGTAGACCATAACGCTCTACTGCGCGGAAATTACGATGCTACCCCCTTATCGTCAGTAGTGTCCGTATTCCTTTATCCCAGCTGTCTTTTATTAAGACAGTAGCTAACAGGTAGCTATACTTAGTGGCACTAATGGGCGGCATCCTGGGTTCGCCTTACCACACCCCATTAGGTTTTTAAGAGTTTTATTAGAGCTCTATTGTAATTAAACAATTTTTTACCAACAACATCGTCAAGGCGAACCTGCTATTGAATCTAAACGATGTTGCTAGTAAAAAACTGATTATTAACAATCTGGCTAAACTTTAAATCTTCATATTCTTTTTTTTGTGTTCTAACTGGCTGTTTTCTGTTGATTCTAAATTTGTCTGATTTTTATTTTTAGCGAACTGGACAAAGACATTGGCTATGTCTTGGATATTTTTTGCAATTTCAATAATCTCCTTTTCTGAGGGGTCAAGTCCATATTTTTCAAGAATTTTTTTGTAATCTGTATTATCGAAGTCCATGATTGTGAAAATAAAAAAGCCGCCAACGCTATTCAGGCTGGTGGTTTAGAAATAAAAAAAGACTACTAATCAAAACCCAGCACTGAATTGTGCCAGTCCGATGGTAGTCTTGTGCGCCTCAGTGGACTTAATAAGAGGAGCGACTTGAGGAATATTTAGTTTTATATCTTATTGAGATATTACTTTAGATTACCCAAAGGGTCAAATATTTGTTTTTTTGGCTTTTCAAACGAGCGGATTTTTGGTATAATCAAAACATAATACTTCAGTTTAGCATCAATAAAAAGAGGACTTGATTAAATAATTTTATGGCAAAAGAAATAACAACTAAATATTTTAAGCAATACAGACAAAAATTAGGTTTTGCCAATCAAATGGATGTTAAAAAGTTTTTTGGAGCCAAGGATGTTCTCCCGACCGTAGATTTTAGCTACATAAAGTTATTAAACAAGAGACTTTACGAAATAGTTGATTTAATAAACGCTGTCGTTGCTGATAATATAAAGGTTGATGATCTGCTTTCGTTTAAAAAAGAAGAGATAGACCATTCTTTTGAGATAATGAAAAAAAACAAAATTTTGCCGAGATTAAATAATCTTGGCAGAAGACCCGAACAAGTTTATTTTTCTTGGATGAGGGGCTATGTAATTTCCAGTTTTTTCTTAAAGGCATTGGGCATAGTCTTTGAGGTAGATACTTCAAAAATAGACCTAATTGGAGATGATGATTTGAGAAATATTGAAACTTTCAGAAGGACTCCAAAAGCGGATTTGGAAATTAAATTAAACGGTAAAGAAAAGGTTAGAATAGAAATACAATCTGGTTTTACCGGTATAAATGATATAAAACAACACAAAGTGTTAGAATCAAAACGCATTTTTAGAGATTTGGGAATTCATACATTGGCAATTCATTTTGATTTATACAACGGACAAGTGGCATTTGTAAAACTAGACGAGATAGAAGACAGAAATATCAATTGGATTACAAGGCAGCAAATGGAAGGGCAAACGGTTTTTAACATAAATCAGAATTATTTCGTGTGGAAAATTACGCAGAAGCCAATCAAATATAAAAAAATCAAATTTGATTTATGAGTAAAAAAATCAAAATAATAGATTTGTTTTCTGGAGTTGGGGGGTTGAGTTATGGCTTTGCTCGCGATGACAATTTTGAGATAGTAGCAGCAAATGAGATTTTGGAAAATATGGCTAAGGCCTATTTGTTAAATCATCCAGGAGTAAAAGTTTATGTTGACGACATAAAGAATTTTAACGCGAAAATTATTAAGGGTGATCTGCGAATTAAAACAGGGAAAATTGATATAATTGTTGGCGGACCGCCTTGTCAGGCCTATTCAACAGTTGGCAAAAGATTAATTAACGATTCGCGAGGAAAACTTTTTCAAGAATATTATCGGGTTTTGAAGGAATTCAATCCGAAATTTTTTCTTTTTGAAAATGTAAAAGGATTGCTATCTATGCAAGGAGGAGAATTATTGAAAACAATTATGTCGCTTTTTGAATCGTTGGGATACGAGACGCAATATAAGGTTTTAAACGCGGCTGACTACGGCGCGCCGCAAATAAGAGAAAGAGTCATAATTATAGGGTCAAAATTAAAAACTAAATTTCAGTATCCAAAACCCACACATTATGATTCGAAAGAAAAACAAAGTTTGTTTAATGATAATTTGCTTCCTTATTTAACTCTTGAGGACGCCATAAGTGATTTGCCATTTATTAAAGCGGGAGAGGAAATTTTTGAATATATCTCGGAGCCAAAAAACGATTTTCAGAAAATTATGAGAGAAAATGTTCAGGAAAAGTTGATGGATCATAACGCTCCAAAAAACAACGAAAGATTAATTAAGATAATGGAATTGTTACCGGATGGCGGCACACCTGAAGATTTGCCGAAAGAGTTGCGACCAACATCGGGATTTAAAAATACTTACTGTCGTTTGTGGTGGAAACGACCATCAACTACAATTACGAGAAATTTAGGCACACCATCATCTTCCAGGTGTATTCATCCGAAAGCGCCAAGGCCGTTAACCACAAGAGAGGGGGCAAGAATTCAATGTTTTCCAGATGATTATCAATTTTATGGTTCAAGGGGCGACAGGAACTTACAAATAGGAAATGCCGTTCCGACATTTCTTTCTGTCGCGTTGGCAAAATCGATTTTAAACAATTTTCAAACAGAAAAATTGATTTAATTTACAGAAAAAGGTTTCTAGCATCTTTTTATGCAGATGCGCCTGGCGTTTCGTTGGACGATCTAATGAAATAATCAATGAATATATTTTATTTATGGCAACTTATTATCAAAACAGATATAGATATCGAGGAGGATATAATAAAAGAGCTTCGGCTAATATTAGAACAAAAGAAAACAAAGCGCCGATAGTCCATACTGATCCAACATCTTCTCGTTGGCAGAATCTTCTTAAATATTATGGAGCCTGTATTTCGGTTGAGAATTCTGGAGAAATTACGCTTTTTTCTTTTAAAGAAGGGACAGAATTTTTACAAGTGCCAGTAATGGATAAAGAGTGGGTTGCGTCTGGGAAAGAGCGATTAGAGTTTGAAGGGCAAAATGAAAAAATACAAACATTAATCAACGGGCCACGGTGGAGTCGGAGCCCGCTTTCTTTTTTTTACGGTTTTCCATGCCACATCAAACATATTGAACAATCAAGGCGCGGCTGGTCAGGTCAAATTATTCAGCCGATTTTGATTTTCGGCGTTGATCTAATACGGACGGAAACTGGGTACGCGTTTGTATTACAATCAGATAGACCAAGAATAAATTCAGCTTTTCTTACTGATAAAAGTTTATTAACCAGTGTTGAGGAAAGAAAACAAGTAGCTGAAGCGGTTTTGGGGGCATGGGACGAAGAAAAAAGCAGAGAGCAGAACCTTAAAACCATTCTTAGCGCATTTGCCGAATTACTACCGCAAGAGGTTTTATTTTCAAAAGATATTTTACGCGACAAAACGACTGAATTGAAAGCAGAAAACAGTATTTTGCCTCTTGGAATAATTTTTCGAAGCGTGGATTCAAAATATACATACGGATTAGAACAGGAGTTGAGCGAACTGCGGGGCGTTGCCACTCCGAATGATGTTTGGCGCGTCATTTTGGACCGAAATACAGAAGATGGAAAAAATAACAAGAATGACGAGTTTTTGGAAATAACTGGACTGAACGATGAACAGCGCGGAGCGGTCAAAAGTGCTTTTAATAATATAGTTAGCGTAATCACAGGGCCGCCAGGAACTGGAAAATCGCAAATTGTCCTCAATATTATTGCTAATGCCTTATTACATAACGAGAGCGTCTTGTTCGGAAGTAAAAATCATAAGGCAGTTGATGTTGTTATTGAACGGTTGTTGCGACTACAGTCAGAACCAGTCATTTTAAAATATGGGCAAAAAGAACGAGAGGTTGAGTTTGCAGAAGCGCTTTTATCTGCGATTGAGCGCGCATCAAGTTATGACAGTCAAATATTAGAACGCGAAATCGGAGAATATAAGAAAAAATTAGAATTAATCAGAGAGGAAGAAGAAGAGGCGAAAAAATCTCTTTTTCGTATTCTTGACCGGAGAAATCGCATCAGCCATCTTGATGCCGTTCTTGAATTAATTAAAACGGAGTTGCCTTCACCAATTTCTAAAAATTTAAAGCAGTATAAAAAGATTGAAAGAAATTATAACTTTAATAGATTACTTGGTCTTTTGGGTCGTTTGATAAAAGAAATTGATGGGGACTTGAGTTTTGTTTCGCGCATCCTTTCTTTTTTTGGTTTAACCATAGAGAAGCGGGTATTGAAAGCTTCAAAGTCTTTGCTTATTGTTATGCCTATTCAGGGCATTTCTTTTCCGATCAAATCAGAACATAATTGCAGGGAGATTTTGACTGTTGCGCGTTTACTGAAGCGATGGATGGATAATCAATCAGAACTTCTAAGCGTTGTGCGCGAAAATGAAAATGAACAACGAATAGAAATTTTACGAGAGAGAATAACAAAAAGTAAAGAGCGCGCAATTGATGTCAGTATCAGATATGTTGATGCGCTGATGAAGCGTCGCTTGAAATCATTAGGAAGTAAGGAGCGACGCGATATTGCTGATTATGTAAGTATTGTTCGGCGACTAGAAGGCGATGTAATTGGCGGCGATTTTGCCAAAAGATTATACAATGAAAGAAAGCGGATGTTTAAGAGCGTGGTTAGAGCATTTCCGGCAATGGCTGTAACAAACCTGTCTGTACGCCATGCGCTTCCATTAAGCGCTGATGTTGTTGATATAGTGGTTATTGACGAAGCGTCGCAATGCGATATTGCATCAGCACTTCCGCTCCTGTATAGAGCAAAACGGGCTGTAATTATTGGAGATCCGAATCAGCTTACCCATATTTCTCTTTTACATCGCGCAGACGATCAGCAATTGCAGCAACAGATGGGGTTAACCTCCACGGATGACCAGCGTTTTCTTTACAGCATCAACTCTCTTTTTGAACTTGCAAGAAGTACTGTTGGCACAGGAGCAAAGTTTACGCACCTGCTTGAACATTATCGTAGTCGCGCAGAGATTATTGGATTTTCAAATAAAAGATTTTACGGCAATAGGTTGAGCGTGTGGACGGATTATAGGCGATTGCGCGGAACAGGACATCCAGACGCTGTTGTTTGGCATGATGTTGTTGGAGAAGTTATTCGTCCATCTGTCGGAAGCGCTTATAATCTTGATGAAGCAAAAGAAATTGTTGTGTTGATTGAGGAGATTATTAAAAGAATTGCGGCGCATGGCGATGATTATTCTGTATCGCTTGGCGTCGTGACTCCATTCAGGGAACAAGCGAATAAGATTAGAGATTTAATAGGGCAAAAAATAGATGCAGCTCAGCTACGAAAGTTGGATTTTATAGTCGAAACTGCTCATAAATATCAAGGCGATGAGAAAGATATAATGATTTTCTCCCCCGTAGTATCCCGTAAAATTCAAAAACGCTCACTCGGATTTTTAGGTAGTACGGTTAATTTATTTAATGTAGCGATTACTCGCGCGCGGGCAGAATTACATATTGTCGGTGATAGAGTTGCTTGTGCTCAATCGGGCATTCTACATCTTTCGAAGTTTGTGCAATATGTCGATGAATTAGAGCCAGAAAATAAAGACCAAAAAGGTGGAAAATTTGAGTCGCCATGGGAGGAAGTTTTGTACGATGCGCTCGCTCGGAAAGGGATTAAGACAATCCCTCAATATCCTCTCCATCAATATCGTCTTGATCTTGCTATCGTTGATTCAGAAATTCCCATTGATATAGAAATTGATGGAGAGATGTGGCATCGTGATATTGATGGGGGGCGATTGCTTTCAGATTTAAAGCGGGACCAACATCTTATTATGTACGGCTGGCAAGTTAAGCGGTTTTGGGTGTATCAGCTCCAAAATGACTTAGAACAATGCGTGCAAGAAATAAAGGAAATCATTAAGAAAAAATGAAAAATAAGGCAGGAAATCAGTCAAACCTGAAGTCGAGCTGATAGGCTTTTAGAAACAGCTAATGATCAAATCGAGAAAATATTAAATTAGGGAATTACTTTGGTTTATTTTACTATGAATAATATGCAAGAATCAGTCGCGTTGTTTGCTATTGACTTTTTTATCTAATATGATATTATACCGATAGAGAAAGTGAGTAACAATTTGATAACCTAACCTTTGAGCTTTTCGCTTGGAGTATGGTTTAAATCCATCTACATAAAAACGGTCTTCTGGCCGGCACTATGTAGATGGTCTTTGTCCGAAAGGGCATTGGGTGATCTGAAAGGATTGCCGCCGACGGAAGGCCTTTTTTGTTGGCAAAATTTATTGGGGGAAATCAATTTAAATAATTTAATAATCAAAAAAATATGAACAAAAAAACAATAAAAAAATACATGGCGGGGTTTATGGTGATAGCGTTTCTTACGGGAACGCTGGCGCCAATGTCGTTGGTTTTTGCGGCGGATGAAAAAATAACAAAAGGTGAATTAGAATTAAAAAAATTAACAACTGGGAAGTTAATAAATTTTGATGGCGAGGAAAAAGTAGAAACCTTTAGCGCGAATGAGAATTTAAAAAAGTCGGCGGATGTAAAACAATCGCAAAAACAAAATTATGTAGAGGGCGAGGTTTTAGTGAAATTTAAGGAACAGAAAATAAATTTAGAGCAGTTGTCTGGCAGAATGAAATCCGCGTGGTTTGCCACTGGAAAAAATTTAGATAAAAAAGAAGATATTAGAAAAAGTAATATCTCTGTTTTCAAAACAAAAAGTGATGAGTCGGCGGAGGCAATGGTTGAGAGATTAAAGAATGATTCGAATGTAGAATATGCTGAACCGAATTATATACGACAATGGACATCAATAACTCCAAATGATACTGATTTCAGTAAACTATGGGGATTACATAACACAACCAATGATGCTGATATTGATGCTCCAGAGGCATGGGATATTTTTACAGGATCTAATTCTGTTGTTGTGGCGGTTTTAGATTCCGGCATTGCTTATAATCATCCTGATTTGATAAATAATATGTGGAATGGGAACACTAACCATGGTTGGGATTTTTTTAATGATGATGATAATCCACTTGATGATAATGGTCATGGAACTCATGTGGCTGGAACTATTGGAGCTGAAGGCAATAATGGTATTGGCATAACTGGAGTTAATTGGGATGTAAAATTAATGGCATTAAAAGTGGGAAGTTATGATGGTAATGTTGGTGATATCGTAGAAGCAATTGATTTTGCTATAAATAATGGTGTTAAAATAATCAATGCAAGTTTTAGCGGTTCCGAAAATTCACAAGCAGAATATGATGCAATAGACCGTTTTAGACAAGCTGGCGGAATTTTCATCGCGGCGGCTGGGAATGGTGGCGCTGATCAAATTGGTGATAATAACGATTCAAGTCCACAATATCCAGCTGACTATGCTTTGGATAATATTATTTCCGTTGCTGCTACAGATCAAAATGATAATTTAACTGAATGGTCTAACTATGGTGTTGCTGCTGTTGATGTTGGAGCTCCTGGGGTGAATATTTATAGTATGGTTGCGGACACCAATGTTTTTTCTGAAAATTTTGAAGATGATATTTATAAAGTTGGGCATGGCGGTACGGATAGTCATTGGATAATAGGTTATGATGGATTTTCTAAAGTTGCTTATTCTGATAGTTCTTATCCTTATTCGCCAGACGCATATACTTGGTTAATGCAAAAAGAAGATTTAGATCTTTCGGACAGTTCTATTGTTGGAGCTACATTAGGTTTTACTATATGGTGCGATACTCCGATTAGTGCAACTTTTGATGATTATATATATACTTCTTATCGTTCGGGCGGAAGTTGGTATTATTCAACAAAATATGATGAACTACAAATTAATTTAGATGGAGGTAGTAGTTGGATAGACAATGGTCATACGGGTTATTATAAAAGATATACTGAAAATATTTCAGATTACCTTACAAATGATTTTAATTTTAGTTTTGATTGGATTACGGATTCTTCTATCGATTATAACTATGGATGTACAATTGATGATATTGTAATCACAAAATACACCGATGGTTCAGATGAAAATTATGATTATGCCGACGGCACTTCAATGGCCGCTCCTCATGTTACAGGACTGGCGGCTTTGATTTGGGGATATAAATCGGAGCTTTCTTATGCTGAAGTTAAAAATGTTATTTTGACTACTGGGGATAATTTATCTTCTCTTGCTAACAAAACCGTAACCGGAAAAAGAATTAATGCTTTTAACGCTCTCAATTCTTTGATAGATTTAACTGCTCCAGAATTAAGTGAAGTAAATCCAGTGCCAACGCTGACCAATGATAATGCTCCTGATTATACATTCAGTTCAACCGAAGCGGGAACAATCAATTATAGCGGCGGATGCGTTAGTGATACCACCGATGCGGCTGAAGGCGATAACGCAATAACCTTTAATGAGTTAGATGATGGAGTTTATGGTGGATGCGCGATTACAGTAACTGATGCCAACAATAACGAAAGCGCGCCTTTGGCTATAACTACATTTACCATAGACACAACCTCGCCAGTAATTACTTTATCTGGTATTAATCCAGTTGAACTTCTTTTAGATGAGGATTACACAGAATATGGCGCTACTGCCGAAGACAATATTGATGGAGATATTTCAGGGGAAATAGAAATTGACGATAGTTCAATTGATACATCCACAACAGGAACTTATGAAGTAACTTACAATGTTTCAGATGCGGCAGGGAATGAGGCAGATGAAGTAATAAGAACTGTTAATGTTGGCGAGATTCCCAACACTCCGCCAGTAATGGAATCAATAACTTTAGAGCCAAATCCCGCATATACAAATACTGACATTACCGCAACGGCAGTTGCTTCTGATGGTAATGGCGATATAGTTACTTTTTCTTACCAATGGGAAAAGAATGGCGAGAATATGGGAGATGACAGCGATACATTGCTAAGCGATAATTTTGTCAAAGGCGATACAATAAAAGTTGAAGTTATTCCGAATGATGGAACTATTGATGGCGACTCAATGGAATCAGACCCGATAACAATTTCAAACTCAATTCCAACTCAACCAACGGTTTCTATTTCGCCGAATCCAGCTTATGCGAATAATGACTTAACTTGTACTCCAAATGGCTCAACTGACGCTGATAGTGATGGATTTAACTATGTATATCAATGGTATAAAGATGATGTTATTCAAGAAGGTTATACTTCAAACACAGTGCTTGCATCGCAAATTGCCGCAGGCGATGTTTGGAAATGCTCGGTTGTCGCGGATGACGGCGAGGCGCAAAGCGTTACTGGCGAAGATTCCGTTACCATATTGGAAGTTCCGGACACAACCCCGCCAATCATCACTTTGATTGGAGAAAACACAGTAACTTTGGAAGTCGGCGCGGAATACAATGACGCTGGCGCCACCGCGACTGATAATGTTGACGGTGATGTTAGCGTATCCATTATCGCTGGCGGAGATACGGTTGATGCGGACACACTGGGAACTTACACCATAACCTATAATGTTTCGGATAGCGCTGGTAATCCTGCCACAGAAGTAACCCGAACTGTAAATGTAGTTGACACCACCGCACCAGTAATTACTCTACTCGGCGACAACCCAGTTAATCTTGAAGTTGGCGCGATTTATAACGACGCTGGGGCAACAGCCAGTGATAACTATGACGGAAACATTACCGCCAACATAATTACTGTAAATCCTGTTAATTCAAGCATAATCGGCGCGTACACTGTGACTTATAATATTACCGACTCTTCTGGCAATACAGCCGATGAAGTCAACAGAACGGTCAATGTAGTTGATACTACTGTACCGATTATCACATTACTCGGAGAAAATCCTTTCACAATAGCGGTTAATTCGACTTACGAAGATGCCGGTGCCACTGCTCTTGATAACTATGATGGCGATCTAACCGCAAATATTGTAACGGTTAATTCTGTGGATATTAATAATGTTGGTGCCTATCAAGTCACCTACAATGTCACTGATGTCGCAGGTAATTCCGCCGTTGAAGTCGCAAGAACTGTTAATGTGGTGGATGTTTCAACTCCAATTATTACCTTACTCGGCGACAACCCGACAACTGTTGAGTTTGGCACTGAATATGAAGACGCTGGCGCCACTGCCGCGGACGATGTTGACGGCGATATTACTGATAGTATTGTGGCCGTAAATAATGTTGATACAAGTATTTTGGGTTCGTATTCTGTAACCTATAATGTTATTGATTCCTCGAGCAATCAAGCGCCCGAAGTCGTGAGAACTGTAAATGTAGTAGATACTGTAGTTCCTGTTATGACTTTAATTGGGGATGATGCCGTTGATGTTGAAGTTGGCTATGAATATAATGATAAAGGAGCCACTGCTTCCGATAATTACGACGGAGATATTACGGATAGTATAGCGACAGTAAACAATGTTGATACAAATACAGTTGGAACATATTCAGTCACTTATAATGTTTCTGATTCTTCAGGAAACGCTGCTACTGAAGTAATTAGAACGGTAATAGTCGGACCCGATTTAACTTCTCCTGTAATTACTTTAAATGGAGGAGACATGAATATTTATGATGGATCAACATATATTGACTCAGGAGCCACTGCTTCTGATAATATTGATGGAGATATTACTGGCAGTATAGTGATAGTAGATAATGTTGACGCAAATACAGTTGGAACATATTCAGTCACTTATAATGTTTCCGACATAGCTGGCAATTCAGCTGACGAAGTAGTCAGGATAATAACCGTTTTGCCCGTAGAAGAAGAGCAAGTAATGATTGCTGCCGATATGGATATAAGTTCAAGTTTTCAAGAAATTTTAATTGGCAGTAACGCTCCTGCAACTTCCAATATTAATGTTCCATCCGACGCCACAAACGCAAAATTAAATGTTTCAGCTTTAATGAGTGGCACTGATGTTACCTTACCGACTGGTCTTACTATTAATTCAGAAACAAGTATTGGTGAAGTAAATGTTCAAATTCCGCAAAGCACTTTGATTTCTGGCGAAGCTGGCTGGACAGGCGAAATTAATTTGCCGCAAGTTCAGGAAAATTCCAGCGTAAGCGCTACTCCTGATTCCGGCAATACCGCGACAGTATCATCGGTTATAGAAATAGGTTTTGGCGATACTTTATTGAATTTTGATAAAGCCGTGAGGATAAAAATAACTGGTCAAGCGGGTAAATATGTTGGATATTCGCGCAATGGTGTTTTTACTCCGATTACAAATGTTTGCAGCGCTGACTCGCAAGTCGTTGGCGATGCTTTGGCGGAAGGGAGTGAATGTAAAATAAATGTTGGTTCGGATTTAGTGATTTGGACTAAACACTTTACTAAGTTTGCTACTTATACGCAGACTGCTATACCTGGTAGTGGCGGAGGCGGTGGAGGTGGAGGTGGAGGTGGAGGCGTTTCAGTTATCACACCAACTAATTATTCAGTTAAAATAAATAGTAATGCGACTTCTACTGATAATCGGAATGTGAGATTAACTTTAGCGGCAACTAATGCTGTATCAATGGCAGTTTCCAATGAGCCAACCTTTACGGGTATTAGTTTTGAAACTTATGCCACAACTAAAGACTGGACATTAAGTGAAGGCGTGGGACAAAAAACCGTTTATGTTCGTTTCCGAAGTTCAAGCGGTGTAACGGTGAATACTTCTGTATCTATAAATTTGACTGCTTCTGTCTTGATGCCTTTAACGCCATCTATTGCAAGCAGCGCGTCGCAAGGTCAAGTTTTGGGTGAGCAAAAATTCGCCGAAGGAGCTTTAATTCGAGCCATTGGCGATATTGATGTCTATATTGTTAAATACATAAGCGAAAAACAATTCAAGAGATTGATTTTAAGCCCATCTGTCTTTAATAGTTATCAGCATTTAGAATGGAGCGACATACTTGATATAGAAAAGAGCGTGGTTGATTCTTTCGCCACTTCCGAATTAGTAAGAGCCGTTAATGATGATAAGGTATATAAATTATATCCGAATGGAGATATAGGTGAGAAATGTTGGATTGAAACTAGCGAGGTGTTTATTGAGAATGGTTTTGACTGGGATGCTGTTTATGAAATTAATGCGTTTGATAGAGATTCTTATATCACAGGACAAAATATAAAATAATGAATTGTTAGAAATATTAAAAGACTTGCTCTTACCGCAAGTCTTTTTTTTGTGCTATAATACTAACAGGGTATTATGATAAAGAATTTTAAGAAATATTTTATTCCGAACAAGGGCAATAGTCACAAGCCGCGCATTTTGAGGTGGAAGGTGGCGTTAGTAATATTGAGTTTTATTTTGTTCGTTGAAGTTTGTTTTTTAGTTCAGGTTCTTTGGTTTATCCCGCAAGGCAATTTTTTTGCTTCAGTCGCGCCTATGGCTATTGAAGGATTTACTAATCAAAACCGTCTAAGTAATAATTTAGAGTCGCTTAAAACTAATTCTTTATTGGAAAAAGCTGCCCAACTTAAGGCAGAAGATATGGCTACCAAGGGCTATTTTGCTCATACTAGCCCCGAAGAAGGTCTGACGCCTTGGTATTGGTTGGATAAGGTTGGTTATGAATATGTTTTGGCTGGTGAAAATTTAGCGATTAATTTCGTGGATTCTCAAGATGCCATTAATGCATGGATGAATTCGCCAACCCACAAGGCTAATATTTTAAATAATAATTTTGTTGAGATTGGCGTTGGCGCGGCCAAAGAGATATATGAAGGCAAGGAGACAATTTTTATTGTTCAGCTTTTCGGTCGCCCGGTAACAATGACTGCTCAATCAGTTGCTGTCGCGCAAGAAAAAAAACAGTCAGTTCCGCCTACCGTAGAGATCTCCAATGAATCGATTGTCGGAGATTCAACTGCTGTCAAAGGAGAAGTAAAAAATTCTATTATGCCCGATGATTCAGGTTTTGTCGGGTTAGTAGTTAGAGAGAATTTGTCGCCGAGTATCGTTAGTCGATTTTTATCAACGCCTCGCGCTATTAGTAATTATTTCTATTTTGTTTTGTTCACTATTTTGGCGTTGGCTTTGTTATTGAGTATTTTCATTAAAATTAAAATTCAGCACCCGGCGTTAATTGTTAATGGCGTTGTTCTGCTTATTGTGATTTCGGCGATAATCTGGATAAATCAATATATTGTTTTTGCGCAGGCGAAGATAATTTAGGGATTATATGGGATTGACTAAGATAATAATTAAGTGGTAAAATTATAGCATAGATGAGGCGTAGCCTCCCTCCTTTGTTTTTTGTCATTCATGATTTCGATTACTCTCGCACAAGTAGCGGTATTAGCAGAGCCGCAAAAAACGGCGAGAAGGAAGTAGTCGAGCCTTCTTTACTAAGCACTCTTGCCGAGGTAAAGCAAGATAAAAATTATGAGTTGCAAAAACGACGCGCCAGGCATGAAGGGCTGTCGATCTCGCAACAAAGATGGTCAATTGCGTGATAAGCGCGATGATACCCATGTGGGGACTATCGAGAAGCGATACGACAGAAACCTTAATGCCAGGTCTGATATGCATCTTGGGACTTATCTTAAGAAGCATAAAATAAAATCCCTCAACGATCTGATTACAGGTCAATAAGGGATTTTAGGGTAAGGATGGGGCTATCGCCTCATCTTTTCATATTATATAATATAAACCGAATATTTAGTAATTAGATTATCCACAACCACAAACAAGTTTAGTATTGCCAGCTGGCAAAAGAGAATTTGTCAAAATACCAAGTTCTAACTTCTCTTCAGAGGATCAAGTGTTTCATCCGCGGAGCAAATGTCTAAGAACGGTCTAAAAGGAGAATAGTTTATAAAAAACTATGAATAATCAAACACCAAACAGCAGAAAACAAAAACCACCTTTTTATAAGTCATGGTGGATGAAGTCTTTTGTTTATCCTGTCTTGTTGACCAGCATTGTTGGCAGTTATCTAATCTACGAGAGCATCAATAGTCGTAATGAGCAATTTATTGACGGAAATGAGAATATACAAGTAGAAAAAAGCCAATCTATGCAAGGCGATGGGAATATTCAAGCCGAGGGCGATAGTGCGATAATCCAAAACAGTGAAGTAACAATAAATATAAACAGAGCCGAATTGCCAGAGGGTTTATTGAACCAAGATTGGAAACTGGATAAAACTGAACGAGAATTCTTTGAAACAATAAAATCTATTTTTAACTGTCGTCTTGATAATGGCATTGTTTGTGCTATGAATTTTTTGCCGGTTTATGATCAAACAGGAGAAAGAACTCTGAAAAATACAAAAGTAGTTTTAATAATCAAGGAAAAAAACTACGAACTTTTTTTGAGCAAACTAGACGGTGAACCAAGAATTGTAGGTCAGTGTAATTGCGACTTTTCTGAATGTTTTATTTCTCCCTATTATCTCTTAAAAAATAACCAAGATAAGCAAATAGAAAACTGTATTGTGATAAAATATAATTAAGGGAAAAGGGGGTTAGAAGAATTTTTTGTCCTAACAAATGGGTTCCAACCCTGTCCGACCAATGGAAGGGGATTTCTCAAAATACCAGGTTCTAACTTTGTCCCACCCTCGCTGCCATATCAAAAAAGCCGCTCAAGAGCGGCTTTTTTGTATCTTACAAAGAGTTTATCTTTGGTAACTGTTTTGTCCTTGAGGACGTTGTTCCATCGGGCGAGCCTCATTGACTGTGAGGTTGCGTCCTTCAAACTCTTTGCCATTCCACATTTCGATCGCTTTTGGAGCGTCTTCGTCGTTTGTCATTTCGACGAAACCGAAACCTCTGGAACGGCCTGACATTTTGTCGGTGATGATTGCAGTTGAATCAACAGCTCCGGCTTTTTCGAAGGCCTCTTTCAAGGTATCTTCGGTGGTGCTGTAAGGCAATCCGCCAACATATAATTTTTTAGACATTTTTTTCTTCTTAATAAACTTGAACTATAGCTCGACCTTTCTTCCCGTTTCGCTAAAACTTTTACTTGAATGAAGATACAGGACGAACCTAATCCTACTAAGAAAAGAAAGCTGACCGAGAACTTTATGTTGGGAGTATAAACCTTATTGTTTAGGAAGTCAAGTGTTTCTGACCTGTGGATTTTTTGCTTGTCATTTTTGATTTGTTTGTGGTATGATTTGACGGAATGAATAAAAAAGAAATCAAAAATATTCCTAATCATATTGTTGTTGTCCCTGATGGCAATCGGCGTTGGGCTAAGAAGCGAGGGTTGTCTCCTTGGGAGGGGCATTTGGAGGGAGCAAGAAATACGGAGAAATTAGTAGAGGCGGCTTTTGATATGGATATTAAATGTTTTTCTTTGTGGGGAAGTTCTTGGGCGAATTTGACCGAGCGGCCTAAGGCGGAAGTGAAGGCGCTTGTGAAAATATATGAACGATATTTTCGCAAATTGATTAAGAATAAGAAAATTTATCAAAATGGCGCGCGCGTTAATATTATCGGACGGTGGCGCGAGGTTTTGCCGGAGAAATGCGCGCGAGCGGCCGATGACTTGATTAAGGCGACCAAAGACCATAGCGAGCGGTTGCTTAATATTTTTATCGCCTATAACGGCACTGATGAAATGTTGGCGGCGATTAAAGATATTGTCAAGGAAGGGCGAGAGAACAAGGGGTTGAAAATTACGGGCGCCTTGCTTAAGAAGCATCTTTGGAGCGGGGATTTGCCGTTGGTTGATTTTTTAATTAGAACGGGGAGCGGGGACGACCCGCATAATAGCGCCGGGTTTATGATGTGGGGTTGCGCTAACAGCCAATTGTATTTCGCGAAGGAATTTTATCCTGATTTTGACGAGAAGAAGTTCACGGCGGCGGTTAATGATTTCGCAAAAAGACAAAGGCGTTATGGAAAATAAAAATTTAAAATTATTTAACGAGGTTTTAGGGAGATATCGGCGGGGGATTGATTTGGAAATTGAAAGATTTTTTGGGCGGAAGATTAAGGAGACAGGACTTATTTCCAAATCGGCGGCGGAGACGATTAAGGTTTTGCGCGAGTTTAATTTAAGGGGCGGCAAGAGAGCGCGCCCTGTTTTAGTTATCGTTGGATATTTTTTGGCGGGCGGGAAGGATAAAAAAGCGATTTTGAAAGCGTCGCTCTGCGTGGAGTTGGTTCACAATTTCTTTTTAATTCATGATGACATTATTGACCGAGACGAAACAAGGCGCGGGAAGCCGTCTCTTTACGCTTTTTACAAAAAGAAATTTGGCGGCGATTTGCATAAGGGGATTTCTTTCGCTCTGATAGCGGGCGATATTAGCAATGTTTTGGGATGTCAGATTTTGACGGAAAGTGATTTTGACGAAAAAAATAAAACGCGGGCGTTGGGTATTTTAAATAAAACAATTGAGGGGACTTGTCATGGGGAAATGCTGGAAATGTTTTTGAAAGAGAAAAAGAATATAAGCGAGGGTGAGATAGAAAGTGTTTTAAGGCATAAGACGGCATATTATTCTTTTGCCGCTCCGCTTAAAATAGGCGCGGCTTTGGCGGGAGGGAGCGCGCGGCTTTTAGAGAAGTTGGAGCGGTTTGCTTTGCCAATTGGCGTCGCTTTTCAAATTCAAGATGATATTTTAGGAATTTTTGGCTCGCGGGAGAAAATAGGCAAGCCGATTTGTTCAGACATCAGGGAGAGCCAGCCAAATCTTTTAATTTTTAAAACGATCGCTTTTACAAAGGGAAACCCTTTAAAGAAATATTTGGGCAAGCAGGAAATTAGCCGGGGTGATGTTGTCGCGATAAGGCGGATAGTTAAGGAGAGTGGCGCTTTGGATTATTGTCGCGCGAAGGCGGAGGGATTGATTGAAGAGGCAAAAGCGATAATCGCGAAGATTGATATGCCGCGCGAGGAGAAAGAGTTTCTTTTAGGGCTGGCGGATTTTGTAGTAAGAAGGGAGATGTAGTTAAGACGGGAGCAGCCCCCGAAGACGGAGGACTGCCCCCTTTTCCGCCTACTTTTAATTTTATGGAAAAACTGATTAACCAACTTATTCGAGACGGGTATCTAAAAACCCCTGGGATTATTGACGCTTTTCGGGAGATTCGACGAGCTGATTTTGTTCCCGCGGAGATTATTAGGGAGCAGGGTGAGGATTTTGTGAATGAATATAACGCGCCTTTGTCAATTGGTTTTGACCAGACGATTTCTCAACCGCTGACAGTCGCTTTTATGTTAGAATTGCTTCAGCCAGAGGAGGGACATAATGTTTTGGATGTTGGTTCAGGTTCGGGATGGCAGACGGCTTTGCTTTGTCAAATTGTCGGCGCTAAGGGATTTGTGAACGCGATTGAGTTTATTCCCAAATTAAAAAAGTTTGGAGAAAACAATATTAAGAAGTATAATTTTAATAATGTTAAGTTTACTTGCGGCGACGGCTCAAAGGGGCTGGGAGAGAAAGCGCCTTTTGATAGAATTATCGCCGCCGCTTCAGGGAAGAAGATACCGCAGGCCTGGAAAGAGCAATTGAAAATTGGTGGGCGATTGGTGGCGCCGGTTGAAAATAGCATTTGGCTTTTGGTTAAAAAAAGCGCGAGGAAGTTTGAAGAGAAGGAATATCCGGGATTTGCTTTTGTCCCTTTGGTGACAGGGAAATGAGTCGGTGAAAAACCGCGTTTAAATTTTTTTGAACGCTTTAGCCCTAAAGGGCGCCCCACGCGTATCAAAAAAATCTAAAATGCTTTGCCCCCTATGATTATATGAGTACTAGGTTTTTTTTATCATCTGTTCTTTTGATATTCGTTTTGGGCGGATTGTTTTTGGCTTTGGTTGGTTTTCAATTTAATATTCCTCTTGAGAGAGAGCCAACGGAGCAGGGGTTTGTTGTTAAAAAAGGGGATAGTTTAAGGATGATTGCCGCTGATTTGGAAAATGAGGGTTTGATTAGGGACAAGATTTGGTTTGTTGGTTATGTTCTTTATCAGGGCTGGGCGGCTAAATTACAGGCGGGACAATATATTTTGAGCCCTTCTTTAAATATTAAACAAATCGCCGAGAAAATGGCGAAGGGAGAGGCGATTTCGCAAGATGTTGAAATTACTATTCCCGAGGGATTTACTTTGAAAAAAATAGACGCGCGTTTGGCAAAGGCAGGTCTGATTGAGGCGGGCGAACTTATAATATATCCAAAGTTAGAGGGGTATTTGTTTCCGGATACTTATCGTTTTAATGTCGCGAGCGAGTTGAGGGATATTGTTTACAAAATGAAGGATAATTTTGATAAGAAGTTGGATAATAGTTTACGGGCTGAAATCAAGAAGCAAGGGAAAACGGTTGAGGAAGTTGTGATTATGGCGAGCATCCTTGAGAAAGAAGTGAGAACTGACCGAGATAGACGAATTGCTTCGGGGATTTTTTGGAGGCGGCTCGGAAACAATTATCCTTTGCAGTCCTGCGCGACAATCGCCTATATTTTAGACGAGGATAAGTGGCGTTATTCCACGGAGGATACAAAAGTTGATTCGCCGTATAATTCGTATCAGAATGTCGGTTTGCCGAAGGGGCCGATTTGCAACCCGGGGCTTTCGGCGATTCGCGCCGCGATTAACCCGCAGGAGAATGATTATAATTTCTTTTTATCAAAGCCAGACGGAGAAACGGTTTTTAGCAAGACATTGGATGAGCATAATATGAATAAGGCGAAGTGGTTGGAGTAAAAAACTATGACTAAAAATTTAAACAAAAAGATAGCGATGGTGATTGCTTTTTCAGATTTTAAGGATGAGGAATATTTTATTCCGCGGGAGATTTTTGAACGGGCGGGGGTTGAGGTCGCGACGGTTAGCAACAAAAGTGGAATGGCGCGCGGGGTGAGCGGGGCGGAGGTGGCGGTTGATGTTAAGTTAGATAATTTGGAAGTGGCGGATTATGACGGGGTGGTTTTCGTGGGTGGTTCGGGATGTTTGGAAAATCTTGATAATGAGTCGTCATATAGTATCGCGCGGGAGGCGGTTGAGCGGGGCAAGGTTTTGGCGGCGATTTGTATTTCTCCTATTATTTTAGCCAAAGCGGGTGTTTTGGAAGGAAAAAAAGCGACGGTTTGGTTTGACCCTTTGTACAAGGAACCGATTAAAATTCTTAAGGAAAATGGAGCTGTCTATCAAGAAAAAAGTGTTACCGCGGACGGAAAAATAGTCACCGCCAACGGACCGCAATCAGCAGAGGATTTTGCGGAAGCGGTGTTGGAGGTCTTGACAAGGGATTAAAAAAGGATTAGGGTGGAGATAATAACAAATGAATAGCCATAGACAATAGGCAGGCGATAAGTCCTATCGAGGTAAAGAAGTTTTGGGATTTTTGGTCTGTCTATGGTTGACGGACTTTTTTTATGATTACAAAAGAAAAGAAAAAGGAAATTGTGGATGGTTTGACGGATAAACTTTCGCGGCAGACAGCGGTTGTTTTTTTTGATTATACTGGACTGAAAGTTAATCAGGTTCAGAAATTGCGCGAGAAGTTGAGGGGGGAAGAAATAGATTGTCAGGCGAGCAAAAAAACATTGATTGATTTGGCTTTGGGCAAGGCAGGATTAAGCGGAGTTAAGATTAAGGATTTACCCGGGCAGGTCGCGATGGTTCTTGGGTATAAAGATGAGGTTGCGCCGGCTAAGATTTTGTATGATTTTTCAAAAGGTAATGAAAATTTGAAGATTTTGTCTGGTTTTGTTCAGGGAGAGTATTTGGGAAATGATGCGATTTTAAGTTTGGCTAAACTTCCGTCTAAGCAAGAATTGTTAGGAAAATTGGTTGGCAGTATCGCGTCGCCTTTGTCGGGCATGGTTAATGTTTTGCAGGGCAATTTGAGAGGATTAATTTGTGTATTAAAACATAAGGGATTAAAAGCGTAGGGCTTGAAATTAAATTTCAAGTTTTAGTTTGTAATTTCTATAATAAAAAAAATGACTGAAGAAAAAAAAGTAGAAGAAAAAGTTGAAGAGAAAGTTGAAGTTCCAGCGAAGTTTAAGGACTTAGTCAAACAGATTGAGGAATTAAGCGTTTTGGATTTGGCAGAATTGGTTAAGGTTTTAGAAGAAAAGTTCGGCGTTAGTTCTACTCCGATGATGGCGATGCAGGCGGCGGGCGGAGCGGCAGCGGGCGGAGAAGCCGCGGCGGAAGAAAAGAGTTCTTACAATGTGGAATTGAAAGCCGCGGGCGAACAGAAAATTTCTGTGATTAAGGCGGTTAAAGAAATTACGGGATTAGGTCTTAAAGAGGCCAAGGATTTAGTTGATGGCGCGCCGAAAATGATCAAAGAAGGCGTCAAAAAAGAAGAAGCCGAAGAGATGAAGAAGAAGTTAGAAGAAGCAGGCGCGGTGGTGGAGTTAAAATAATCTAATAGCAAAAAAAATATGGCTAAGGAAATTTTGGAACAACTTTTTGACTCTCCGGTCAAAGTAAAACTTCTGAAGCTGTTTTTGAGGAATCCTGAAAAATCCTTTGAGTTAAAGGAAATAGTTGAGCGCGCGAAGACCGATGTTTCGGCTTCGCGTCGGCAGGTGGCAAAGTTGGAAAGTATTAAGCTCATTACCTGTCGATTAAAAAACAAAAAGAAATTGTATTCAATCAATCCTGATTTTGATTTTTACAACGAATTAAAGACGCTCGTTTTGAAATCTAGTCCGGCGTCTAAAAATAAAATATTAAAGCGGTTAAAAATACTGGGAAGAATTAACTTGGCTGTTCTTTCCGGTATTTTTGTTAACGCGGAAAACGCGCGCGTTGATATAATGATCGTGGGTGATAACATTAAACAAAGCAGATTGTCGGTTTTCATGAAAGACCTGGAAGCGGAAGTCGGCAAGGAAATTGATTATGTTGTTTTATCCACGGAGGACTTCAAATATCGCTACGATATGTTTGACCGGTTCATCAAGGATGTTCTTGAAAAACCGCACGAGAAGTTGATCAATAGGTTGAAGTTGTAGGGGGCGCATGGCTCAATGGTAGAGCGTCGCGTTCACATCGCGAAGATCTCTGGTTCGATCCCAGATGCGCCCACGTAACTTAATTAAGACGGGGACAGTCCCTCGCCGCGAGGGACTGTCCCCTCGGGATGGGAATAAGGTTGTGCGGCGGAGATGGGGGCTGCCCCCGCCGCGGGGGCAGCCCCCATCGGTGAGATAGCCGTTTTTATAAAACGGCTGTTTTTATTTCTAAAAAATTGGACAGACATTGACTTTTGTGTTGCGATATGGTAAGTTGGCTGGAGTTGACAATTTGTACTTTGATAACTAAATAACGAATTGAAAGGGGGTAGAATTATGTTTGCGCAATTTATTATAACTAGCGTTTTGGTAATTGGAATTGGTTATCTTCTTTGGAAGTATGTTGGCAAACCGTATATTAAAAATTATGGTATTGATGAAGAATCTACAGAAGATGATTTGCCGACTCTCCAGAGAAAGATACGAGAGCTTGAATGGAAAAAGGCGGAGATAATATCTTTGACGCAAGAAATTGAGACGACGGTTAATCTTAATGAAATTAATGATCAACTTGCTGAGCTTCGCGTTAATCTTGCGAATCTTGAATCAAAACAATAAAAGGAGGATAGACCGATGGAAGGGAAAATAGGAAAAAATCAAATCAAAATAGCAGTAGTGGTAGTAACGGTGATATTATCTCTTTTGTTTGGCAGTAAGATCTTTGAAACTGTTAAAAAAGGGACATACCAAATCAAGCAGGCGGCTGTTACCGGCAAAATGAGCGCCAAAATGGTTCCTGGTCTTTGGCTCCAGCTATTTGGAGATATTCAAGTTTGGCCAAAGGCAGATACTTTCTATTTTACTGCTGATAGTGAAGAAGGAGAAGGTAAGGACCAAAGCATAGAGGTAAGGTTTAACGATGGGTCTTTGAGTAGAATTTCAGGAACTGTCAGAATAACCATGCCGACTTCAGAAGAACAAGTTTTATCGCTCATAACAGAGAAGGGATACAAGAGTTTTGTAGATTTAGAGCAAAAACTCATACTTCCGCATGTTAGAAATTCTTTGCGTTTAGCGGCTAATCTAATGTCTGCAAGGGAGTCCTATGCCGAGAAAAGACCAGATTACATCAGTTGGACATGGGATCAAATACAGAATGGGGTCTATAAAACAAAAGAAGAGGAACGTAAGGTTAAAGATCTTCTTAGCGGAGAAGAAATAACAAAATTGTTTAAAACTATCAAAGAAGATAAAGACGGTAATCCGCTAAGAGAAGTCAGTCCCTTGGATGATCTTGGAATTATAATTAGTAATTTCGAGGTTAAAAAGTTTATTTATTCAGATAAGGTTCAAGAACAGATAGCTACTCAACAAGCAGCTTTAATGGCAGTAGAAACCGCCATAGCTCAAGCTAAAGAGGCTGAACAGAATAAACTCACCATTATAGAAGTGGGGAAGGCCAATGTTGAAAAAGCGCGATACGAAAAAGAGGAATCTAAAGTAAGAGCGCTTGTTGAAGCGCGAAAAGAAAAAGAAGTTGCGGAACTGCATGCTCAAAAAGCTTTGGAGGTTGCCAAACTTGACAAGCAATCTGCTGAATTTACGAAGCAGAAAGATATTTTGCTTGGCGAAGGCGAAGCGAAAAGAAAAAGTTTGGTTATGGCTGCGGATGGCGCGTTGAAATTGAAAACCGAAGTTTACGAACGAGTAATGGGGAGATTTGCTCAGGAATTTGGCAAGCAAAAGTGGGTGTCTGAAGTTGTGTTTAATTCCGGCGAATCTTCTAAATCTTCAGGTAATGAAGCCGCAAACTTGATTAGTATTTTGACGGCAACAACGCTGAAAGATCTTGGGTTGAATATGGCGATGCCAAAGGGTAAAATTGCCAGCCAAGAATAACGAACAAGTCCGATAAACTGGCTGAGATAGAAATTATTTCAGCCAGTTTTTACCAAACGCGGAGGATTAAATATGAAAAAGGCGTATCATAATTCAAAGGGGTTCTCTCTCGTGGAATTAATGATATTTGTGGCGATAATAGGTATATCATCAGCAATAATTATCCCTATTTTTTTCAACGATACGAACGATAAAATTGTTAGCAAAATTATCGTCCAAGAATCATTAACTAACAATGAGCAGGACCGGTATAAAAAAAATAAAGAAGAAATTGATAATATAGTAAAAGATCAAATGATCGGAATTGCGCGTAAGATTATCGCAAAAGCAGATCTTTCTGATCAGGAAAAGAAAGCATATAATCTTCGTCAAAAACATCTTGACCAGATTGTTATTGAAGAATCTAAACGGTTTAGCAAAGAAGGCAAAATGGCATATCGTCGAATCAATGGCGGTCTCGGTATCTTTGATACTTCTGGAGTATGCAAAAAGTTTGGTTTTCGTTCGGGCGATCGCATTCTGACAAAATGGGGCGAAGCAACCGTTATTGGAATTTTGGAAGGAGACGACAAACTCTGGTTCCATATAGACGGTAAAAAAGGCGCTTCTTTTTGGTCGGAGATTAGGGAAAAAGATTTTAAGTTGATAAAATCTGCTGAACGGAACGCTAAACAGGAAAATAAATCATCTTTAGAATCGCGGGCAACAGACACGGTCAATACAACAAAAGATAACAACATTGAATCTGTCGGATCTTTAGAAAAAGATGTTTATCTTCTCGGAGAGATGATTCCTCTGATTCAACCAATAACAAACTAACGAGAGCAAAGAGGGTTGCTTCGTTAAATCAACTAGACGGCGATAGAAATAAATTTTTCTCGCCGTCTTTTTATTTTCAAAATTAAGACGGGGGCAGCCCCCGAAGACGGGGGACTGTCCCCTCGGGATGCTTCTTGGGGATAAAATTAGATAAAATGTAGTGGAACGGCTTTGGTTAGCCGTTTTTTCTTTGGGTTTTGAGGTGTTTGACAGGGTAGGGTTGGTGGAATATAATGGATATGTAGTAGAGAAATGTGGATAAGTGTGGGGATAAGTCCGAATTCTGGGGATAACAATTATGTTTATTGGAGAATACTGTCATACGGTTGACGCTAAAAAACGACTGGCGGTGCCGGTCAAATTTCGGAAGGATTTAGGCAAAAAGGCCGTCTTAACAAGAGGGTTGGATAACTGTCTCTATTTGTATCCGATGAAAGAGTGGGAGAAACTCGCTAAGAAATTGTCGGAGTTGCCGATTAGTCGTTCGGACAGTCGGGCTTTCGCGCGTTTGATGTTGGCGGGGGCGATGGATGTTTCTTTGGATGGGCTTGGCAGAGCGCTTGTCCCTGATTATTTAAAAAAATATGCTGGTTTGGGGAAAAGAGTGGTTCTTGCCGGTCTTTATAACAGGATTGAAATTTGGGACGAGGAGAAGTGGGAGGCGTATAAGAAGCAGACGGCCGAGAAGGCGGAGGATATCGCGGAGAAAATGAATGAGTTGGGGATATAAAAATATGAATCATATTCCTGTTCTTTTGAAAGAGGTTTTGGAATATTTAGACCCGAAGTCGGGAGAGGATTTTATTGACGGGACTTATGGATTTGGAGGGCATAGCGCGGAGTTGTTGGAGAGGAATAAGCCAGATGGAAGAGTTTTGGGGATTGAGTTGGATGAGGATGTTGTGGAAATTTTAAAAAAGGAGCCGTTGGATGAAAGATTAGTTTTGGTTCAGGGGAGTTTTGCCGATTTGGAAAAAATCGCGGAGGAAAATAATTTTAATAAAGTAAGCGGGATTTTGCTTGATGTGGGAATGTCTTCGTGGCAGATAGAGGAAAGCGGGCGCGGATTTTCTTTTCGAGGAGATGAGCCATTAGATATGCGTTCTGACGGGGAAAGAGAATTGACGGCGGAGGAAATTATTAACCGATGGACAGAGAAAGAACTGACGAAGATTTTTGATAAATATGGCGGGGAAAGATTCGCCCAGAGAATCGCTCGGGCGATTTGTCAGGAGAGGAAAAGCGAGCGGATTAAGACGACTCGCCAGTTGACAGAAATTATTAGAAAAGCGATTCCGGCGAGCCAGAGACATCAAAAAATTCATTTAGCGACAAGGGTTTTTCAGGCATTAAGAATAGTTGTCAACGGCGAACTTGAAAATTTAGAAAGGGTTTTGCCGCAAGTGTTACGACTCTTAGAAAAAGGTGGACGGCTGGCGGTAATTTCGTTTCAGTCATTGGAAGATAAAATCGTTAAAAATTTTTTTCGCGAAGAGGCAAAAAAGGACGGGCTGAAAATTTTGACCGAAAAGCCGATTGTTCCGGGGGCGGAGGAAGTTCGAGATAATCCTCGGAGCAGGAGCGCGAAGATGAGGGCGGCGACAAAACTATGACTGCTTATATTAAATCAAAAAAGTTTGGAGGGAGGGGACATGATCGAGGTATGTTTGCTTTGAGCGCGCTGATTTGTTTTTCCATTTTTTGTTCCGTGGTTTTTTGTTTGGTTCAGGCGAATAATTTAGTTGGCTGCAGTTATGAAATTAGGGAACAGAAAGAGCGAATCACGGTTTTGGAAACGGAAGCGCGCGACTTAGAATCTCTTGTGGCGCAATGGCGCTCGCCGTCTAATTTGGAAAATTTAGTTCAATCGTTGGGAATGGTTGAGGCGGGAGAAATCATTTATTTAGAAAAGGAGAAGATGGTAGCGGTGAAGGATTAAGATTATGAAGCACTGGCGGATTTATTTATTGGCGGTTGTTGTTTTGTTGACTGGAAGCGGGATTTTTGCCCGTTTATTTTCTCTCCAAATTTTACAGTATGACTCGTTTAGCGCTTCGGCGCAGAATAAGCAGGATTTTTATCGGGAGTTATTTCCAGAACGAGGCGAGATTTTTACGCAGGACTTATCCGCTCTTCAAAGAACGGGGCAAGCGGTTTATCACCCATTAGCCGTTAATAGAGAATTTCAAAAGGCCTATCTTATTCCAAAGGATATTCCCGAAGAGCGCAAAGATGAATTAGCTGACAAGCTTTCCGCAATTCTTGATTTAGACAAGGAGACAGTTTGGCAAAGAATTAATAAAAAAGACGACCCTTATGAGCCGCTTAAGAGCAAAATTAGCCAAGAGGCGGCTCAAAAAATTGAGGAACTTAAAATTGAAGGGGTTGGATTGGCTCCGGAGACCTGGCGTTATTACCCTAATATCTCTTCGTCTTGCCATTTGACTGGATTTGTGGGCGACTCTGATGAGGGAAAAACAGGGCAGTACGGCTTGGAAGGGTATTATGAGGATAAATTAAGCGGCGAGGCGGGCTCTATTAAGGGCAAGAAAGATGTGGCCGGCTATTGGATTCCTTTTTTAAACGACGAGATGGAACCGGCTGAAGACGGAGCGGATTTGATTTTGACTGTTGACCAAAATATTCAATTTAAGGCGGAAAAAGAACTTCGACAATTAGTGGAACAATGGAACGCGGAGAGCGGTAGTATTATTATCATGGAGCCGAAAAGCGGGGCGATTCGAGCAATGGCGAACTGGCCTGTTTTTGACCCGAATGAATATAGCGTTGTGGAAGATATTGATGTTTTTCTTAATTCGTCAACCCAAAAAGCATATGAGTTGGGTTCGGTTTTTAAGCCAGTTACTATGGCGATTGGGATAGACAGCGGTTCGGTCACCCCTCAAACAACTTATGTTGACGAAGGGCAAATTAGAATTAAGGGGAGCGTGATTAATAATGTTGACGGGAAGAGTTACGGGGAGCAGACGATGACGCAGGTTTTGGAAAAGTCGCTTAACACGGGCGCGGTTTTCGTCCAGCGGGCGACTGACATAGAGACATTTCAGGACTATATCCAAAGATTTAATTTTGATTTGCCGACGGGCGTGGATTTGGCGGGAGAAACGGCAGGAGATATTAGCAACTTATTCAGCGAGAGAGAAATTAATTTGGCGACGATTTCTTTTGGGCAGGGGATTACAGTCAGCTCTTTGGGTATGGTGGCCGCTATCGGGGCGCTTGCCAATGAGGGAAAATTAATGAGGCCTTTTGTGGTTGAAAAGATAGTTTATCCAGATGGGAAGGAGGTTGTGACGGAGCCGCAAGTTAGCGGGAAGGTGGTATCTTCGGAGACGGCCAAAGAGGTGACGAAGATGCTTGTGAGCGTGGTGGAGAATGGTTTTGGAAAGCCAGCGAGGATTTCGGGCTATGATATCGCCGGCAAAACGGGAACGGCGCAAATGGCTGATTCTGAAAATGGCGGGTATTCAGAGGAGACGATTCATAGTTTTGTCGGGTTCGCGCCCGCTTTTGAGCCAAGGTTTGTGATTTTAATCAAGATGGATAAGCCGCAAGGCATTCGTTTCGCTTCGGATTCGGTTAGTCCTGTTTTTAGGCGGTTGACGGAATATTTATTGCAGTATTTAGAAATACCGCCACGGTAAATTTTCAATTTCCAATTTTCAATTTCCAAACAATTCTCAATGAATTAATTTTCAAACAAGAAAAGACAAGAAAAAAAATTCAGGAATTAAAAAATTGAAAATTATAGAATTGAAAATTCATTGAAAATTGGAAATTGAAACTTGAAAATTATGTCTATTCTCCAATACATCCTCAAAATTTTATCGCAGATAATTCTTTGGCGTTATCGTCCGCGGGTGGTTGGCATTACGGGGAGCGTTGGGAAGACGGGCGCGAAGGAGGCGATTTACCGCGTTTTGAGGCGGCATTTTAAGGCGCGGCGGAATATTAAAAATTATAATAATGAACTAGGAGTTCCTTTGACTATTTTGGGTTCGGAAACGGGCGGCAATTCGGTTTGGCGCTGGCTGAAAATATTTTTGAAAGCGTCGAAAACTATTATTTGGGAAAAGAATTATCCGGAGATATTGATTTTGGAAATGGGGATTGATAAGCCGGGAGATATGAAATATTTGATGAGTTTTGTCCCGGTTGATGTCGGCGTGATGACGGCGATTGGCGAATTTCCGGTTCATATAGAATTTTTTCCAGAAAAAGGGAGGTTAGTTGAGGAGAAGGCGCTTTTACTCAAATCGTTGCCCGCGGGCGGTTTGGCTGTTTTGAATTATGACGATTTGTCGGTTCGGATGGTTGGTGACGATTTGCCAGAAAAAGTTCGCGTTATTCAGTATGGATTTGGGGAAGGGGCTGATTTGCGAATAGATAATTATCAGATGAGAATCGGCGATTTAGAGAAAAACGACTTTGGAATTAATTTTAAGATTGATTATAAGGGAAGCGCTGTTCCGATGAGATTGCCTGGGGTTTTGGGCAAACAGCAAGCTTCTACGGCCGCGGCCGCGACGAGCGTGGGCGTTTTTTTTGGGTTGAATTTAGTTGATATTTCAAGGGCGGTTAAAAGGTATCGCGCCTTACCTGGTCGGACTAATTTATTAAAGGGAATTAAAAATAGTTATGTTCTTGACGATAGTTACAACGCTTCGCCGCTCGCTGTTTTGGCGGCTTTAGATATTTTGGAAGAGGTTGGGGATTCGCGCAGGAAAATAGTTGTTTTGGGCGATATGTTGGAACTGGGTAATAATATGGAAATAGCGCATCGGCAAATAGGCGCGAGGGCGGCCAAGGTGGCTGATTTGCTTTTTACAGTTGGCGACCGCGCGCGTTTTATCGCTGATGAGGCGCGGCAAAAAGGAATGCCGCGAGAAAATATTTTTGATTTTTCTGATGTTCAAAAAGCGGCCTTGGCGGTTCAAGAAAAAATCGCGGAGGGCGATATTATTTTAGTCAAAGGGTCGCAATCAATGCGGATGGAAGGGGTTGTTAAAGAGATTATGGCTGAACCTGAAAAAGCGGATAAGTTGTTGGTCAGACAAGGGCGAGGATGGACAAATCAAGTTATTTGAGGCACAATAAAGTCGGACTTGTCTATTGGCCCTATCGTCTAGTGGTTAGGACTCCAGATTCTCATTCTGGCAACAGGGGTTCGATTCCCCTTAGGGCTACGCGAAAGGGGGTGAAAAAGATGGCAGAACAATTAATTGGAAGGGTTACTCATTATTTCACCAATATTGGGGTGGCGGTTATTGAGGTTGTTAAGGGAGGGCTGGAAGTAGGCGATAAAATTCATATTAAGGGGTCGACGAGCGATTTTGAGCAAGCGATTGATTCAATGCAAGTGGAGCATCAAGAAGTTAAGAAAGCGAAAAAGGGGGATATGTTTGGGTTGAAAGTCGCTCAACACGCGCGAGAAGGCGACGAGGTGTATAAAGCGGCGTAGATAACTACTCAAATTTTTATGAAAAACGGAAAGACCAAAGTAAAATGCTTGGCGCTTTTGTCGGGCGGCCTGGATTCTATTTTGGCTGTCAAAATTTTACAAAAACAGGGGGTTGTCGTAACTGGCTTATGTTTTGCCAGTTATTTTTTTAAATCAGAGTTAGCCGAAAGGGCGGCTGAATGGTTGGGAATAGATTTAAAAATAGTTGATATTTCGGACGAACATTTAAAAATGGTTAAGTCGCCCGTTTATGGATACGGCAAAAACGCGAATCCATGTATTGATTGCCACTTAATGATGTTAAAAAAAGCGAAAGAGATAATTCGGCTATCCGATAGCCGAACACATTTTGTCGCGACAGGGGAGGTTTTGGGGGAGCGACCGATGTCGCAGAATAAGGGGGCGTTGGAATTGTTGGAAAAAGAGTCGGGACTTTCGGGGTATTTGCTTCGCCCTTTGTCGGCGCGGTTACTTGAGCCGACCATTCCTGAAAAAGACGGTTGGGTTGAGAGGGAAAAACTTTTGGCCATTTCGGGGCGGCAGAGAAAAGAGCAGATGACTTTGGCGGAAGAATTTGGCCTCAAGGATTACCCGACGCCGTCGGGCGGGTGTCTTTTGACAGATCCAGAATTTGGCAAACGCCTGAAAGAACTTTTTAAACGCTGGCCGGATTGCGATGGGAACGATGTTTTGCTGTTGAAATTGGGGCGCCATTTTTGGGTTGGGGATGACAAAATTGTTGTGGGACGGAATGAGGGAGAAAACGCGGAAATTAAAAAATTGTCCGAGGAAAAAGATGTTGTGATGGAGCCAGAAGATTATCCCGGTCCGACGGTTTTAGTGAGAAGCAAGGGAGAAATTTCGGAGGAGATAGTGAAAAAAGCGAAAGAGCTGATGAGAAAATATTCTTAAGTTTTGGGGGCTGCCCCCGTTGCGGGGGCAGCCCCCATTATCTCACTTATGCCTTATTTTTCTTTTACTCAATTTCATATCGGACCAATTACTTTCCAGACATGGGGGACGCTTTTGTGGTTAGCTTTTTTGGTTGGTTATTGGATTTTTTTGAGGGGGGCGAAGAGGGAGGGGGTTAAAGAGAAAGAGATTTTTTTGCTTGTGCTTTGGGTTTTTGGAGGAGCGCTTTTGGGCTCCCGTTTTTTATATTTTCTACAATTTAGCGCTGGGGGATTCGCTTTTCACGGAGGTCTTTTGGGCGGGATGCTGGCGGGCTGGCTTTACGCTGGGAAAAATAAGTTGAATTTTGGGCGACTGGCTGATTTGGCGGCGCCGGCGCTCGCTTTGGGAATTTTTATCGGACGGATTGGCTGTTCCTTAATTAATGACCATCCGGGGGTTTTAACAGATTTGCCTTGGGCGATTGAGTGGCCTGACGGGGCTTTGAGGCATCCAGTTGCGGAGTATTTGGCGCTTAACGCGTTAATTATGTTTTTTGTTTTATGGCGAATTCGTTTTTTTGTCAAAAAGCGAGGACAATTGTTTATTATTTTTTTGGTTTGGTATAATGTAGCGCGATTTTTTCTTGATTTTACGCGGGCGGCGGACACAGAGTTGATTTATTATAATTTAATGATTAGTCAGTGGATGTCTTTGCTTATTTTAGCGGGAGTGAGCGCGTTTTTGTTTTATTCGGCTTTAGTAAAGCCGACTGGTATTGACAGGTTTTGATAATTAGTTTATAATATGAAGCAGTTGGGGGGCTGTGGAGAACTTTCCTTGTGATTAACTCTCTAACTGGTAAAATATAGTTAAGATATAGTTTTTTAATAATTTAATAGATGGGAGCATCTGAAAGGGGGTACGAGATGATGCCTAATATGGAAGAAATGATTTTTTGCTCGGAGTGCGACTTTATTGAAAAGGAACATCCTCGTTGGATAATGGGGATGGAATTTCCTTTTTGTAAGGTGACAGGGGAACCAATTCTTTATCCGCGCAAACCAAAAGTAAGTTGCGCGGCGCTGGATAGGAAAAATGGAAATGGATATAACGGAAACGGAAACGGAGGCGGAAACGGCGATGGAAGACACTAAAAACAACAGACAACCGCTTGTTGGCAAATAAAGAGCCAATGAGCGGTTTTTATTTTTGTAATTTTTATTGTATAATAGAAGCATGGTCAAATCATGGCATAGTTTTTCGGTTAAGAAGACAATTGAGGAATTGAAGACGAGGGTCGGCGGGTTGAGCGAGAGAGAGGCGGAAAAGCGGCTGGGAAGGTATGGGTTGAATGAAATTCCTTCGGAAAAATCTTCTTCAAAAATTAGATTGTTTTTGAGGCAAATCAAGAGCCCGTTGATATATATCTTAATCATTGCGGGCGTTGTTGCTTTTCTTTTGGACGATTACACAGACAGCGTTGTTATTTTTGCCGCTGTTTTTTTGAATACGATTATCGGCTATTTACAGGAGGACAAGGCGAGCCAAGCGCTTGAAAAATTGAAAAAGGTTTTACAAGCGAAAGCGGTTGTTTTCCGCGGCGGCGAGGAAAGAGAGATTTTGCGAAAAAATATTGTTCCGGGCGATATTGTTTTTTTAAGGGCGGGAAATAAAGTTCCGGCTGACGCGCGGATTATTGAAGCGCGCCATTTAACAATTAACGAGTCGGTTTTAACGGGCGAATGGCTTGCCGCTAAAAAAAACGCGGCGGTTTTGCCAAAGGAAACGCCGCTCGCGGACAGGGATAATATGGCGTATATGGGAACGATTATTGAAAGCGGGTGGGCAAAAGCGGTCGTAGTCAAAACGGGCGCGTCGGCGGAAGTCGGGCAAATCGCGGAAATGGTCAGAGAGGGGGGGGAGAAAGAAACTCCCTATCAAAAGAAATTATCTCGTCTTGGAAAGATTGTGAGCATAGTTGTTATTATCGCTTCTTTTGGAATTTTTCTTGAAGGAATTTTAAGGGGGGAAAATTTTGTTGAAATTTTTACTATTTCAATCGCGGTGGCGGTGGCGGCTATTCCCGAGGGCTTGCCGATAGCCATGACGGTTGTTTTGGCGTTGGGAATGGGAAGAATTTTGAAAAAAAAGGGCTTGGTTAGAAAACTTGCTTCTGCGGAAACATTAGGCAGCACTTCAATAATTTTGACGGACAAGACAGGGACATTAACGGAAGCCAAAATGAGCGTTGCTGGTATTTTCACTGGCGCGAACGAACTTTTCAAAGGCGGCGGGTTCGTAAAAAACAAAAATGGGAATCATAAGGAGCGGCATATTAGGGTTATGAAAATGGCAATGCTTTGCAACGAGGCGTTTGTTGAAAATCTTGACGAGCCGACGAGTGAATGGATAGTTCGCGGCGCTCCCACGGAAAGAGCTCTGCTTTTGGCGGGCATTCAAGCGGGTCTTTCTAAAAGAGAACTTGAAGAGAAACAGCCGTTGATTGATAAACTTTTTTTTGACCCTTATTACAAATACGCGGTTAGTTTGCGTAAATTGAACGATGAGAAAAATATTCTTTATCTTGTTGGTTCGCCCGAAAAAATTCTTTCTATGTCTGGTTCTTTAGACAGCGGCGGAAAAAAAGAAAAACTTCTTTTGAGCGATTTCGCGAAAATTAAAAACAAAATTGATGATTTAACAAAGAGCGGTTTAAGAGTTCTCGCGGTTGCTTACAAAGAAACAAAAGAGCAGGCGATAGACAGAGACGAAGAGGAAAAACATAAAGAAATGGTTTTTGTCGGGCTTTTCACCTTACATGACCCGATTAGACCAGGCACAAAAGAGGTCATGGATATTTGCAGGCGGGCGGGGATGAGACCGATTATTGTTACGGGTGACCACAAATTGACTGCTTGGATGGTCGCGTCTAAACTCGGTTTTAATATTAAAGAGGAGGATATTTTAGAAGGGAAGGATTTGGCGAAGATGTCTGACAAAGAACTTGAAAAATGTCTCAAAAAAGTTCAGATTTACGCTCGGGTTGAGCCAGCTCAAAAATTAAGAATTGTCAACGCTTGGAAAAAAAGAGGCGAAGTTGTCGCGATGACGGGCGACGGCATTAATGACGCGCCGGCTTTAAGGCGGGCGGATATTGGCGTCGCGCTGGGTTCAGGAACGGATGTGGCGAAAGATGTTTCCGATATGGTTCTTTTGACGGATAATTTTAACATTATTGTGGCGGCGATAGGGGAAGGCAGGACGATTATTGATAATATTAGGAAAGTCATTACTTATTTGTTGTCCAGCGGTTTTACGGAAATTATTTTAATTGGCGTTAGTTTGTTTTTTGGATGGCCATTGCCTGTTTTGGCGGCTCAAATATTATGGATAAATTTGATTGTGGACGGTCCGATTGGCATTAGTTTGGCGTTTGAAAAAAGAGAAAAGGATGTGATGCGGCAGAAACCCAAGGACTATGGTCTTTCTTTGTTGGATAAAAAGATGAAGATTTTGATTTTTATTATTGGGATTATGACAGACTTTCTTTTACTCGGATTGCTTTACTGGCTTTTGAGATACACAGAATATGACATATCGCGCATTCGCTCAATTATTTTTGCCGGCTTGGCTATCGGTTCTTTGTTTTATATTTTTTCCTGTAAAAGTTTGCGAAGAAATATTTGGCAGATAAATATATTTTCCAATAGATATTTAATTTACGCCTGGCTGTCGGGGGTCTTGATGCTGGTCGCGGCTCTTTATATTCCCTTACTGCAGAAATTTTTAAGAACTGTTCCATTAAATCTTTTTGATTGGTCGCTTGTCCTTGGAGTGGGATTTTTGAATATGGTTTTAATTGAGGCGACGAAGTATTGGTTCATAAGCAGGCGAAGGAAATAAATTATGATTTTAAATCAATTTTTAATTTTTGTTGTTTCGTTTCTTGTTTTGATTTTTTCCAGCAAATGGCTGGTTGGAGCGTTAACAAAAATCGCTAAATTTTTTGGCTGGAAAGAATTTATAGTTGCTTTTTTTACAATGGCTCTTGCTAGTTCCATCCCTAATCTTTCCGTGGGATTAAGTTCTGCCTTGCGCGGGATTTCCCATCTTTCTTTTGGAGAAATTGTCGGAGGAAATATAATTGACCTGACCGTAACGGTCGCCTTAGCGGCTTTGGTTTCAAGAAATGGTCTAAGGGTTTCCGGAAAAACCGTTCAAGTCAGCGCTGTTTTTACTTTAATCATTGCTATTTTACCCTTGATTTTGATTTTTGATGGAAACCTTTCCCGCCCAGACGGCGTTGTGCTAATTTTTGCCTTTCTTATTTATAGTTTTTGGCTTTTTCGCAAAAAAGAAAGATTTAGCAAGGCGTATAACCATAACACAGACCCGATTACCGCGAAGAGTTTTTTCAAGGGCTTAGGAGGGATCTTGGCGGCTGTGGCTTTGCTTTTATTCGCCACGGAGGGAATTGTTAATTCGGCAGTTTATTTTTCAAGTATGCTGGGTTTGCCTCTAACGCTGGTTGGAATGTTTGCGGTTAGTATTGGGAATACCATGCCAGAGATTTTTTTTAGCATCCAGGCGGCGAAAAAGGGCAAGGATTGGATGGTTCTCGGTAATTTACTTGGCGCCGTTATTTTGCCGGTGACCTTAGTTTTAGGAATTGTTGTTTTAATCCATCCGATAGAAATTACCAATTTTTCGCCTTTTGTGATTGCGAGATTTTTCTTGGTGATTTCGGCGATGTTTTTTCTAATATTTTCGCGGACGGGGAAAAGGGTTTCCAAGAAGGAGGCGATTTTTCTTTTGTTGGTTTATTTGTCTTTTATTGTCGCGGAGTTTCTGTTTGGGCAGAATGGGTAGGGGTATTGAGTTTTTTGATTGAGTGTGATAATGTTGGGTTATGGAGTATTTCATTATTTCACTTTTAGTTCTTATTATTCTTGGATTAAGCATTGGTCTTTTTTTATTGTTTAAAAAAAAGAGCGGAGAAGGAAACGGCGAATCGTTTTTGATGCTTCAACAGCAGTTGAGCCAATTAAGTCAGGCGATGGACGGCAAAATGAACGAGTCGGCGAGGGCGATTCAGGAGCAGTCGGGACAGAACGCGAAGATTATCCGCAATGTGACGGAGCGGCTGACAAAGTTGGACGATACCAATAAGCAGGTCATGGGATTCGCGGAACAGTTGCAATCGCTGGAAAATATTTTGACTAATCCGAAACAAAGAGGTATATTGGGAGAGTATTATTTGGAGACAGTTTTGAAAAATGTCCTTCCGCCAAGCGGCTATCAGATGCAGTATGATTTGGGCGATGGGGAAATAGTTGACGCGGCGGTTTTTATTAAAGACAAAATTCTTCCGATTGATTCAAAATTTTCTTTGGATAATTACAACAGGATTGTTAAAGAGAAGGACGCGAATAGAAGAGCGCAATTAGAGAAGAGATTTAAGATTGACCTGAAAGCGCGAATTGACGAAACGGCGAAATATATCAAACCTAAAAAAGGAACGATGGACTTCGCTTTTATGTTTATTCCTTCAGAAGGAATTTATTACGATTTATTGGTCAATCGGATAGGCGCGATTAAAGTCAACACGCGTGATTTGATTGAATACGCTTTTCAGGACAGGCATGTGATTATTGTTTCGCCAACTTCTTTTCACGCTTATTTACAGACAGTTTTGCAGGGCTTGCGGGCTTTACAGATAGAAGAGTCAGCCAAGGGAATACGAAAAGGAGTGGAAGCGCTCGCTAAGCATTTGAATAGTTACGAAACATATTTACAGAAAATGGGCAGTAATTTAGGGACAACGGTTAAAATGTATAACAGCGCCTATAAAGAGTTTGGGAAAATAGACAAGGATGTCATGAAAATCACGGAGGGGGAGTCAAAGATGAAGGTTAAGGAGATAGATAAGCCGGTAGCAGAATAAGAGAATAATTCTCAATTTTCAATTCTCAATTTTCAAACAATTTTCAATAATTAAATTTTCAAACCCGCCCGCAATTGCTATAGCGTTGCAGACGGGCGCGGGAATGACAAAAAAAGAGACGGTTTGATGGTTTGAAGATTGTAAAATTGAAAATTCATTGAAAATTGAAAATTAGAAATTGAAAATTTTATTTATATGTTTGCAGTTATAAAAACGGGCGGGAAACAATATTTGGTTTCCGTCGGCGATAAAATTAAAATAGAGAAGATAGATACCGCTGATAAAAAAGAGGTTGTTTTTGATGAGGTTTTGTTAGTTGTAGACGACAAGGAAGAAGTTAAAATAGGCGCTCCTTTTATTAAGGGCGCCAAAGTTAAGGCGAAGGTCCTGGCGCAAGATAAGGCCAAGAAAATTATTATTTTTAAATACAAAGCCAAAAAGCGATACCAAAAGAAAACTGGTCATCGTCAGCCGTATACGGAAATTGAGATAACGGGCATTTTACTTTCTACCTCTTAGTGCGTTGGAGAGGGTGTTTTCGTCGGTGTATTCTAAGTCGCTTCCAGTTGAGAGGCCGCGCGCTAAGCGGCTTGTTTTTATTTTTAAGGGGGCAAGGAGGCGTTCTATATAGAGAGTAGTTGTATCTCCTTCGGTTGTCGGGCTTAAAGCGAAAATTATTTCTTTAATTTCGTTTTGGGCGTTTTTTACTCTTTGAATAAGTTCCCTGATTTTTAGTTTGTCCGGGCCGAAGTTGTCGGCGGGGGAGATGAGTCCGCCTAAAACATGGTAGAGCCCTTGATATTGCCCTGTTTTTTCAATAGGAGGAATATTGAGGATATTTTCCACAACGCAGATGATGCTTTTGTCCCTTTTGGTGTTTTGGCAGATAAGGCAGAGTTTTTCGCTTTCGGCGATGTTGAAGCATTGGGGGCAGAGATGAATTTCGTTTTTTATATTTTTAATTAAGGAGGAGAGTTGGTCAAGGTCGTCTTGGCTTTGGCTGATTAAATAAAAAACGAGCCGTGTAGCGGCGCGAGGTCCGATGTCGGGAAGTTTGCTTAATTGTGATGATAATTTTTTGATTTGTTCAGGGGGCATATTACATATATTTCTCTAAATTCTTGAAGCTGACTTGGCTTTCATTGAAGAAGAGTTCTATCTTTCCGGTTGGACCATTGCGGTGTTTAGCGACGAAAATGTCGGCGATGTTTTTTCTTTCGCTGTTTTCTCGGTCTTTATCTTCGCGGTAAATAAAGAGGACGACATCAGCGTCTTGTTCGATCGCGCCTGAATCGCGAAGGTCGGAAAGTTTAGGAATGGAAGGGGATCGGCTTTCAACGGCGCGGCTTAACTGGGAAAGGGCGAGGACAGGGAGATTAAGTTCGCGAGCAAGCCCTTTGAGGGAACGAGATATTTCGGTCATTTGTTGGACGGGCGGATCGCTTGGATTGCGAGGAAGAATCATTTGGATGTAGTCAATCATAATTAACCCCAAATCATGTTCTGATTGGAGACGCCGCGCCATCGTCCGCATTTGCATAATTGTCGGGGAGGGCGAGTCGTCAATGTAAATAGGAGCGCTTGATAATTCATCCATCGCTTTTTGAATTCTTTGAAAGTCGTTATCAGGTCCTTCGCCCGAGAGTTTTCCTGTTCTCATCCGCCAGAGGTCAACTTTCGCTTGCGCGCAAATTAGACGGTCAATTAACTGTTCTTTTGCCATTTCAATACTGAAAATCGCCACGGGAACTTTGTTTTTTACTGCCGCGTTGCGGGCGAAATCAAGCGCTAGCGTGGTTTTACCTAAACTTGGTCGGGCGGCGAGAATAATCATATCCGATTTTTGAAAGCCAGCTAAATAATTGTCTAAATCAGGATATCCAGTCGGTACACCCCTAGTCATTTCGTCGCCTCGGTGGAGTTTATCTATTCTCTCAAAGGCCTCCTCTAAACTGTCTTTAATGAGAACGAATTTTTGTCCAATTGTTTTTTGCGAAATGCTGAAAATTTTCTGTTCGGACGAATCAACCAAATGTTCCACATCTTCCGGCTCGCCGTAACTTAATTGGGCGATTTGGTCGGACGCTTCAATTAAATCGCGCAGGGTTTTTTTGCTTTTGACAATTTTGGCGTAATGGACGATATGTGCGGCCGTGGGAACGGCGTTGACTAAGGTCGTCAAATAACTGGCGCCACCCATTTCTTTCAACTGGTTTTTTTCTTCCAAACGGTTGGTCAAACTTAAAAGGTCGATCGGTTCGTTTTTTGCGTAAAGACCGAGCATCGTTTCGTAAATATCGCTGTGAATTCGTTTATAAAAATCCTCGGGCGCGAGCGTATCGGCGATCTTAATAATCGCTTTTTTGTCCAGCATTAAAGAGCCAAGAACAGATTGTTCGGCTTCAATGTTTTGTGGCGGGAGACGACCTTCAATTTTTTTCTTTACAACCATTTTTTCTTTTTGAAATAGGCGACCATTATTCCTGTAGTGAAGAACATAATCGCGAGAACTATAAGCCATGTATATTGACCTCTTTCAATCGATGGGATATTGCTAAAGACATTCATTCCGAAAAATCCGACAATGACGCTTAAAGGGAAGGTGATAAAAGAAACGACAGTCAGAAACTTCATAATATCGTTTAATTTGTAAGAGAGCAAGGAATTGTTTGTCTGTTCAATGGAAGCGACAAGTTCGCTGTGGTTTTCAAGGGCGTTCCAGACCCTGATTGATGAACCAATAACCTCTTGTGTAAGGGGTTTGAGCGCTGTTCCGAAAAATCGCAGCGATTTTTTGCCCAGTATTTCCAAGACCGAACGCTGGGGTTTAACGGCGCGGCGGAAATCAATAATATCTTTTTTAATAATGGAAATTTCGGCAAGCATTTCTTTTTCTTTTCCTTGGAAAACATTGTGTTCAATTTCTTCAATTTTTTCGCTGATGTGGTCAAGCATTGGCAGGCAAGAGTCAATGAGCCAGTCAAGCAAACTAAAGAGCAAATGCCCTCGGCTTTTGAAATATTGCGCTTGGTGGTAATCCTGAACTTGGCAATCGTTAAAAAATGTTTCCAGAGAAGGAATGTTTTCGTTGTGGCTGGTAATTAAAGTGTCGCCGACGACAATTAAGTCCAATTCAACGGGCTCGGTTTGGCGGGTTTCAGGGTCGTAAACGGGAAAATAGAGGACGAGGAAAAGTTGTTCGGGATATTCCTCTATTTTAGGACGGTGAAGATTGGGTAGAAACTGCTGGACGATAAAGGGATGGAGGTTGAATTTTTCCTTGAGTTCGTCCAGGTCTTTTTGTTTTGGATTTTGAATGTCAATCCAATTGATATTATTGGCTGTTATTTTTTTCATAATTTTGTTAAGTTATTTATTTTTTTAATCATTTTCATATTACCATATTTTTTAAACCGGGGACAGTCCCCGCGGAGTTAAGACGGGGGCTGCCCCCGCAACGGGGGCAGCCCCCATGGGATTTAAAAAGTGTTCAACCTTCAGGGTTGAACACTTTTTAAAGATTAAAGGTCTGACCTTTTTGACATAACCTTTTTGTTAAAATTTCTTTGCAAAAATTTGGGGGTTGTATAATTCGGCTTTGGTAAAGCCGAATGGGGGGGCAGCCCCCTAAGACGGGGGACTGTCCCCAGTCCATCATTCTTGATATTTTTTTGCTAAAGTGGTAGGATTGTGGTAAGATAATTTGCGATGAATAAAAAAGAAAACGAAAAAGATACGACGGTATATATCAATGAGGACTTGGACGCGGAGGGACTTGGGGGGAAATTGAAGCGGTTGCGGAAGAAGTTGAAGGAATGTCAGAAGGAGAAGGAGGGGTATTTAAACCAGGCGCAGAGGGCTGGGGCTGATTTGATTAATTATCGGAGGCGACAGGAGGGGGCTTTGGAGGAGATTGTGAAGCGGGCAAGCGACGGTCTGATTCGGGAGTTGCTTCCTGTTTTGGATAGTTTAGAAATGGGCGCGCGGGAGAATGAAGGAGTTGGATTGATTAAGGAGCAGTTGGAGGCGGTTTTGGGAAAACGCGGAGTCAAGGCGATTGAGGCGGTTGGGGAAAAGTTTAATCCCGAACTGCACGAGGCGATTGAGCAGGTTGAGTCGGAAGAGGAATCGGGGATTGTTGTTGAGGAAGTTCAAAAAGGATATTTTTTAGGAGAAAAAGTTTTGAGAGTAAGTCGAGTGAAGGTAGGGAAATAAATAAGGGGGCTGCCCCCGTTGCGGGGGGCAGCCCCCAATGTTAATTTATTTAGTTGGCAGTTAATTTTTCTAGGGTTATAATTTAACAGTAGAAAGAAAAGCCGTCAGCAATGCGTATTTATGCCTATTAAATGGCAGCCATTTAAGGATTTTGAGAAGCCCGCGGATCTTCCAGAATTATTTGGAGGTGAGGAAAACGGAATGATGCCTTTTTTGCCTCAGATGCCTTTTCAATTGGAAGAGCCGTCGGTGGATATTTATCAGGACAAAAATAATCTCTATTTAGAGGTTTCTTTAGGCGGAATGAAGCCGGAGAATATTGATATTTCTATTGAGAATAATGTCTTAATTATTCAAGGCAAGAGCGAAGCGAAAGAAGAAATTAAAGAAAAGGATTATTTGCGGAAGGAGATTAGAAAAGGAGCATTTCGTAGAATGATTAAATTGCCCGCGCAGGTTTTGGAAAAGAAAGCGAGCGCGGAAGCTATCGGGGGATTGCTTAAGATCACAATGCCTAAGGCATCAAAGAAGGCGTCTCAAGCGAGTCAAGTGCCGATAAAAATAAAATAATTTTTAAAAACTATGAGTAAAATAATTGGTATTGATTTAGGGACATCTAATTCCGCCGCGGCGGTTGTTGAGGCGGGGAAGCCGGTGATTATTCCTTCAGCCGAGGGAACGATTGTCGGAGGCGGAAAGGCGTTTCCTTCTTATGTCGCCATGACGAAAGATGGCGAACTTTTGGTGGGCGAGCCAGCGCGACGGCAAGCGGTGACCAATCCCGAAAACACGGCGAGCGCTTTTAAGCGCAAAATGGGGACGAAGGAAAAGTATCTTTTGGGGGGCAAGGAATATACGCCCCAGCAGTTATCGGCTTTTGTTTTGCAGAAAATTAAAAAGGACGCGGAAAGGTTTTTGGGCGAGCCGGTGACAAAAGCCGTTATTACCGTTCCCGCCTATTTCAGCGACGCGCAAAGACAAGCGACTAAAGACGCGGGCGCGATCGCGGGACTGGAAGTGGTTCGCATTATTAACGAGCCGACCGCCGCTTCGCTCGCTTACGGCGTTGATAAAGCAGGCAAAGAAGAGAAAGCGCTTGTTTTTGATTTTGGAGGCGGAACTTTAGATATTACGATTTTGGAAATGTTCTCGGTTGACGAGGATGATGAAAAAGGCAAGACAAGCGGATTTGAGGTTAAATCAACTTCGGGCGACACAGAACTAGGCGGAACAGATATGGATAAGGTTTTGTCGGATTACATTGTTGAGAAATTTAAAAAAGATAATGGCATTGATTTGAAACAAGACAAAACCGCCTTACAGAGAGTAATAGAGGCGGCGGAAAAAGCGAAGATTGAACTTTCTTCCACTTTAGAGACAGACCTTAATTTGCCTTTTTTGAGCGCTGGCGCCGAAGGACCAAAGCATTTAGTCATGAAAATTACGAGAGCGAAACTGGAAGAATTAATTAAGCCGATTGTTGAAAAATGTCGCAAGCCGATGGAGCAGGCGTTGAATGACGCGAAATTGACGCCGACCGATATTACGAAAGTTATTTTAGTCGGCGGACCGACAAGAATGCCGATTTTGCAAAAATTTGTTGAGGACTACATTGGAGGCAAAATTGAGAGAGGGGTTGACCCGATGGAGTGCGTCGCGATGGGCGCGGCGATTCAGGGCGCGGTTTTAGGCGGAGATATGAGGGAGATACAACTATTAGATGTGACGCCTTTGACATTGGGGATTGAAACACTGGGCGGGGTTTTAACGCCTTTGATTGAACGAAACGCGACGATCCCGACTTCTAAAAGCCAGGTTTTTTCCACGGCGGCTGATAGTCAGCCAGCGGTGGATATTCATATTCTACAAGGCGAAAGACCAATGGCGGCGGATAACAGAACACTTGGACGATTTATTTTAGACGGCATTCCGCCCGCGCCGAGGGGCGTTCCGCAGATTGAGGTTTCGTTTGATATTGACGCGAATGGAATTTTGAATGTCAAGGCGGCAGATAAGGCGACGGGTAAGGAGCAACATATTACGATTACGGATTCTTCGGCTTTGTCAAAGGAAGAAATTGAAAAAATGAAAATGGAAGCGGAAACGCACGCAGTTGATGACCGCAAAAAGAAAGAATTGATTGACGCGCGCAATCAAGCGGATACGCTTATTTCCTCAACGGAGAAGGCCTTGAAGGATTCGGGCGATAAGGTTAAAGAGGAAGACAGAAAAAATGTGGACGAAAAATTAGAGGCGCTCAAAAAAGCGAAAGACAGCGCGGCGATAGATGAATTAAAAAAAGCGATTGATGATTTGTCGCAGGAAATTCAAAAAATTGGCGCGCAATTGTATAAAGATGTTGAAAAAGAAAAAGCAGAGCAATCGGAACCGGAGATAAAAGATAAAACAGTGGAAGGGGAGTATGAAGAGGTGAAAGAGTAATTATGACAGGGACAGTCCCCGTTGCGGGGTTAAGATGGGGGCTGCCCCCGCAACGGGGGCAGCCCCCAAAATTACCAAAAACCCTTGACAAAAATAGTATAATCTTGTTAAGATGCGATTGCCTGAGATACAGGCATTTTTTATTACAAAAAATATGAATTATAAGAAAGCGGGGAAAATTGTTTTAGGGAAAAAGTGGCTTGTTTTTTGGGCGACTATTTTGGGCGCTGTTTTGATTTTTGATTTAATGGTAATTCAAGCGCCGGATTATAAAGCTAATTCAAAAATTTTGGTTGTTCAAAAGCAAGTGGCGGGGCAGGATATTTATACGGTTTCTAAATCGGCGCAATATCTTGTTCGTATTTTGAAAGAGGGGATTTATTCAGATAGTTTTTTTGAAAAAGTTATTCAATTGCCTTATGGCGTAGATGAAGCGGATTTTCCGTCTAAGCCAAAAGAAAGGCGAAAAGAATGGGAAAAAACCGTTCAGGCGATTATTGTCCGCGATTTAGGCGTGATGGAAATTAATGTTTTTTATCCTGAAAAAGAAAAAGCAGAACAGATTAGTCGCGCGATTACCGATGTTTTGTTAACGGAACATAATTTTTATCATGGTGGCGGAGATAATGTCGCGTTAAAGGTTTTGGATGAGCCGTTGGCGAGCGAAAGACCAATGACTCTTGGTTTATTGTTCGGCTCGGTTTTAGGCGCTTTAATTGGATTTTTAATCGGCGTTGGATGGGTTTTGAGGAAATGGTTAAGAGGTGAAGGAAGCGATGGGCGTTCGGGCGAGGGATTTACTTCTATTGGCGAGGAAATAGAGAAGAGAAGGGGAGAGTAAAAACACAAAGACGGGGACAGTCCCTGTTGCGGGGACTGTCCCCTCGGGGTTTGGAAATTTGCTTTTTGGGCGGAAAAAGGTTTTTGTCCAAAAAGGAGGTTTTGAAAGATCTTTGAAAATTAAATAATAATTATAAACTGCCGTTTCGCGGCGAGAGGAAGGTGGAGAATGAAAAGAATTACGATAGCAATGTTAGTATCGGTTTTTCTTTTTGCCGCTCTATTTGGATGCGGCGGTCGGCGATATATTATGGCGGAGAAGGACATTTCAAAGGATTTAGTTTTGCCTGAAGAGACGCCTTATTGCGTTATTTGGGCGGAGATTAATCCGATTCTTGAAAGGTCGGAGCCGGGGAGGAATCATTATTTGCATTTTGAAAATGGCGATTCTTTTCTTGGGGCTCGGGTTTATGTTGGCAATCAAAAGAAGTTTATGATTGTCGCGCATAAATCTGAAATTGACCTTACTCAAAAAGCTGTCATTTCTTCCCGAAGCGGAAAGAGGTTTTATTCTCTTGATGGGAAAGAAATTTATAGCAAGGACGGATTTTTGGTTCCCGAATTTAATTGGGCGAAAATCGCGTCTTTAAAAGAAAGCGAGATTAAAATTTGGCAGAATATTTTGCCGGGGTCTGAAGAGGATAAAAATGTTCAGGCAATCTCGACTGGAATTGGGAAAGAGATGGATAGGCAATATCCAAATTTGTTTGAAAGGGCATTGTCTCGGGTGGCGAAAATTACCACAGAAGATATTGTTTTGGCCGGCGCGACTGATTTTACCAGTTTGTTTGGGATATTCGGAATTCGCGCCTGGGTTCTTGTTGAGGCGTTTGTTGAGAAAGCTGATTTGTCCTTGCCATATTATGATACGGCTTTGGTAAATCGTTTTCAGATGGCGCTGGAAGTAGCTCCTGTTTTTGTAAAAATAGATAATGCCGTGGAGCAATATTACAAAGACAGGGCGCTATGGTGGAAATTGTATGGTGAGGATATGAAGTAATCCAGAAAAGATAGGGACAGTCCCCGCAACAGGGACTGTCCCTATCAAACTATTAAAACCATAAAAAGGAGGTGGGTGTTGTGAAAAAGTTTTTGTTTGCCGTAACAATAATGGCAATAATGGTTTTCGCGAATCCTGCCTTTTCTTCGGATAAGAGCGGGGTTCATATCGTAAAAAAAGGTGATTCTATTTATAGAATTGCCACAAAAGTTTTCCATCTGAATTGGGGACAAGTTAGAACAGACGCGAAAAATAGGAATTTAATTTTTCCGGGTCAGAAAATTAGTTTATCTGATTTAATTGACGCGTCCGTTCTAAAAAAAGTTCGGATTGGAAGTAATCCCTTTAGGAGTAAAGGAATTAATCCGCTTTCGCAAAAGCAAATTGCTAAAGATAGAAGAGGATTGATTGAGATTTGCGGCTTGTCAGGAGCGGAAGCCGATAGAATTCTCGCGATTCACAAAAAATCTATTGCGGAAAAATCACAAGATGGTTTTAGGTGGGATTTAGTTGGCAATAAAGATAAGTTCGACTTAATGCTTTTTGGCAATATGAAGGTTGTTTCCAACCTAATTGTTGTTGAAAAACTAAGCTTAAAGCATTCAGCCCGCGTTTATAGTATTAGCGGAAAACAAATTTGGTATATCTTGCGCTGCGGGAATTGGGCAATTAGAGGGAAAAAAATTCCTCCGCCACCTGCGCCGCCTTTCGCCGATATGGGCGAATTAGAAAGGGCAATTGCTAAAATTCAACAACCTAAAGAATACAAGTGGGACTGGGATTCTACTTGGGGCGCGTTTGATGAAAGATATACCGACGGGAATAAAGTGAAGGGTTGGTGGCAATCCACGACTCTTTATCCTGTTGTTCTTGATGATGACGAAGGCAATGAGTGGGCTTTTGGGCTCAACTACACTACTCGCAATTGGAAGGGCAAAACAGGTGAAGAAGACCCATTTCGCTATAAAGGAGATGTGGATATTTGGTCTTTGGCCGGACGATTTCGAGATGATTCTCGCGATTGGGAAGCGATTAGCCGCGTTGGTTTAGGCAATCGTAAGGACAAAGGATTTTTGGTTAACGAATACGGCCGCTACGATATGAAGCAGAAAACAGATATTTTAAATATCTATAATTCTGTTGAGTATAGCGGACGGACTAACGAAAAATGGTTTAGCAAGACCCGCGGCTCAATGGAGTTGGAATTTGGCTATAATGAGAAAAAGGAAGACCATTGGGAAGGGCAAGCGTTAGGCGGCGAGCCCGACGACAAAAACGCTTATAATATATCGTTATACAGTGACATATATAGTTTGAACCAAAAAAAGTCCGTCCAAATCTGGGCGGAAGGCAGGAGTACTTATTACGCCGAGCATTATAGGCTGGGTAATAGGATAGCGGGAGGATTATCTTTTTGGAATGGTTCCATTAAGGTAGGTCCCGGATATACACACTGGAATAGTAGTCATGCCGATTCAAAAGGGTGGTATGGCGAAGTGAGTTTATATAATCTCTATCACACAATTGTTGGTTATCCAGCAGGGGATGATTGGGATTTTGAGAAAGATATAGAAGAGGGATATTAAAAAATACTGAAAAGGAGGTAGGAGAGATGAGAAATCTTATCAGATTAGGAATAGTGGCGTGCTTAATGTTTTTTTTAGTAAGTTGCGCTCATCAGAAAGATGATAGTTGGAAAGAAAACATTGCAGCCGATATGAAATCGGACATTAAAGAAGCAGACGACGCTTTCGCGAAAAAAGAAAAAGTGGAATCGTTGGTTCCTGTGTTTGAACTTTTGGATGGAGGGAAAATGATCAAAGTGACTTTTGAGGGATCTTATTTGGTTCCTAAGAATGACACAAAAGCGCCTCCATTTGAACCATCGAGAATTCGTTTAGTTTCTCTTTTTAAAGAAAGAGGCGGATATAAAACAAAGTTTTTCTCCGAAGTTAAAGTGGCTAATGGCACGGCTGTTATAACCATTCCCAATCCGGCGCTAAGGTTCGGAGAGCCATTTGTTGATGGATGGTGGGGGATGGGAATAAGCGTTAAGAACGAACTGGGTTATTTAATGATTAACCCAGACAATAATTTTACGGCTTATAAAACCACTATCTTCAATAAGGCCGATATTAACACATTGTTGATTTGCCCGGTCTTTTACAAAGACAAAGTAAGACCATTGAAGGAAGTTCTGGCGGAAAAAAAGATTAAAATGGATGATTTTATTTCTGCTAATAGGTGGGGCTATTGTCCCGAATTGAAATAACAACAAACAAACCCTTGTGTTGAGGAACGCAAGGGTTTTTTATTTGGCTTGCTTGAGCCAGGCGGCTATTAGTATCCAGAGGTTCCATTGGAGGGCAGTTGTCCGCAGAATGTTGTCAAAGAATCCGGCGGCGAATAAACTTAGGCAGATGGTGAAAATTCCCAAGGCCATAATTTTTTCTTTTCCAACGGATTTTATAAACTTTTTTAAGAGATAAAATAACGAGGCGGAGATAAGCCATAAATAGGCGGCTAATCCTAAGGCGCCGTTTTCAACGAATATTTTTAAGTAATCGTTGTGCGCCTCTAAACTGCCCCATTGAAACCCGCGGTAATATTCAACCAATCGTTCAAATGTTCCGCTTCCGTATCCGAACCAAGGTTGCCAGAGGGAGACAGGAATAATATCTTGCCAAAGACGCAAGCGCCAGATGACTGAGCCGTAAGGGTCTAAAGAAATTAGTTCCCAAAGCCGTTGCTGGAAAACATCGGAAAAAAAGTAAAGCAGAATAAAAAACAAAGCGCCAGCAAGAAGTAATTTTCTGTATTTAAAGATGCCAAAAATTAAAACAAAAAACATCAAGCAAGCAAGCGCGCTGCGAGTATATGTCGCTAAAAGCAAAACAGTTAGAACAACAGCGGAAATAAGAAAAATGGCGTTGGGCTTTTTTTTATTTGCTAAAATTAAACTGATAATTATCCCTAAGATGAAGAAAGTGTAGAAGGCGAAGAGGTTGGGATGCGCGAATGTGCCGTAAATTCTATTAAAACCGCCGAAATCGTCGGGTAATCCGAATCCGCCAATGAGTTGGATGGTGGCGAAAATCGCGGGCGGGATATAGCTGATTAAAATAATTTTTAAGAGCAAGAACCAATCTTTTTTACTATTGACTAATTTGTAAGCGATAAAATAGAGAAAGAAAATGCTGGATAATCGGATAAATTCTCTGGCGCTGGCTGTTTGGTCTAATGAATAAAAAATGCTCAAAAAAATTAGTCCTAGAAAAGCGGAAATAGGGTAAAAGAGAGGGGCTGAAATGATAGATTTCAAGTTTTTTAGGATAAAAAACAGGGAGATAATAAAAACGATGCTGCCGATAATGGCGTTGAGATTGAAGGATGGCAGGGTGTAATAAATACTAAATTCTTTTTGACCAAGAATATCCAAAGATGGTCGCAGGAGCGTTAAAGAGAGCAAAAAATAAAATAGTTTTTTACCCGTTTTAGGGTTGACTTTTTCTGTGTTTTTTGGTAGAGTATGGGGCATATGTTCAATTTTAATAAAAACTTATCTTCTGATATTAAGGACGCTGTTTTGGCGGTGACTTATCAATGTAATAGTTGCTGTCAATTTTGCTATATTTGGCAGAGTCGAGAAACATTTTCTTGTCAGCCCTCTGATTATGAAAATTTACCACGAAATCTTGAGAGCGTCAATATTAGCGGAGGCGAACCGTTTTTGAGGCCTGATTTGCCCGAAATTGTCAGGGTCATCAGCCGTCGATGTCCTCAAGCCAAAATTATTATTTCCACCAATGGGTTTTTGCCCAGTATTATTAAAAAAAGAATGACGGAAATTATTAAATTCAAGAGAGATATTGGCGTAGCGGTTTCTTTGGATGGATTTGGAAAGGTTCACGAGGAATTAAGGGGATTTCCCGGCGGTTTTAGTTTGGCCTTGGAAACGATACGGCTTTTGAAAGAATTAGGCTTAAAGGATTTGAAGATCGCTTTTACTTTGAATAATGAGAATATAAATCAATTAAAAAGGGTCTATCAATTGAGCGGAGAATTAGGCGTTGAGTTTAGTTTGGCAGCTTGTCATAATTCTTCCCATTATTTTCAAATAGAGAATAATAAAATTGGCAAAATTGCAACGGTTAAAAAAGAAATTAATTGGCTTATAGAGCAGGAATTAAAAAAGTTTTCGTTGAAGCGATGGGCAAGAGCGTATTTCGCTTGGGGACTTATCAAATTTTTGGAGGAAAAACAAAGGGTCTTGCCTGATTATTCGGGGCTGGCGTCGGTTTTTATTGACCCCTTTGGCAATATTTATCCTTCGGATGTTTGGGATTTGAAAATAGGGCGATTGGAAGAAGTCGGGGATTGGGATGAATTTGCCAAAGGAACGCAAGGATTAGTTTCTTTTGGAGAGAAGCCAGTTAACTGGATGGTTTGTACGGCGAGGCAGGCGGTAAAAAGGCATCCGTTTCGGGTTGGATGGTGGGTTTTAAAGAAAATAGTAAAACGGTTAAGATGGGGGCAGTCTCTAAAATTAAAAACGGGGACAGTCCCTCGCGGCGAGGGACTGTCCCCTCTAAGATATGAAAATTCTTCAAATAAATAAATTTTTCTTTTTGAAAGGGGGAGCGGAGCGGTATTTTTTTGATTTGGCGGAATTGCTTTCGGCGGAGGGGGAGCGGGTTTCGGTTTGGAGCGCGCGGCATCCTCTGGATTTTTCTAAAAGAGAAGGATTTTTGAAGGATTTTAAAAAAGTTAGGCGGATTTTTTGGAATAGGGATGCGGTTAAAAAATTAGAAAAGGTAATTGAGCGAGAAAAACCAGATGTCGCTCATTTGCACAATATTTTTGGGCATTTTTCTCCTTCTATTATTTTTGCTTTAAAAAAACGCGGGATACCGATTGTCATGACACTGCATGATTATAAGTTTTTTTGCCCTAATTATAAGTTTTTTACGCGAGGCAAGGTTTGTTTTGATTGTCTCAAAAAAAGAAATTATCGCGCTTGTTTTTATAAAAAATGCGTTCATAATTCGCGGATAAAAAGTTTCTTAGGGTATTTGGAAGGGAAATGGCAGAGAGATTTTTTGAAGGCCGCCCATAAAATAGATATGTTTTTAGCGCCGAGTTTGTTTATTAAAGAAAAGGCGTTGGAATGGGGGATTCCTTTTGATAAAATTATTCACCTGCCAAATTTTATTACTATTGACAATTTAGAAAAAATTAGGCAGAATAAGGACGAAAAATACATCTTGTATTTTGGGCGATTAAGCGAAGAGAAAGGAATTGCTCTTTTAATTAAAGCGTTTCTGAAGGCGGTTGACAAAGAAGCAAATGGCTGGAAGTTAAAAATAGCTGGCGACGGTCCAGAAGAAGAGAATTTAAGGAAGATAGCTAAGAACGAGGATGGCGTGGAATTTTTAGGACGATTAAATAGTGAGGCGCTGAAAGAAAAGATTTTTAACGCGCGGTTGGTGGTTGTTCCTTCTCTTTGGCCGGAAAATTTTCCGTACAGCGTTTTAGAAAGCTTCGCTTTGGGTAAGACGGTTTTAGCCGCCAAGATTGGGGGATTGCCAGAAATGATTGAAAATGGTAAAACAGGATTGCTTTTTGAGGCGGGCGATAAAAATGATTTGGCGGAAAAAATCCTTTGGGCGATGAGTCAGCCAGAGAAAATAAAGAAAATAGGAGAAAATGCGCGGGAAGAGGCTTTGAAAAAGTATGGCTCGGAGGGGCATTATAAGAAATTAAAACGGGTTTATGAACGAATTAAGAATGACTAAAATTATCGCGGCGGTTTGTTTGGTCCTTGTCGTGACAGGAAGTTTTATGCTGTGGCAAAATGGTTGGATTGAAGGAAGCATCCAAAAGATAGAACAGATTTCTTTTTTGAAAATACTTCCTAAATTGGCTGGCTTTGGCGAGGAGAGAAATTATCTTTTGCTTTTTCAAAATAATTTGGAATTAAGGCCAAGCGGAGGGTATTTGGGCGCTTTTGGAATTATTAAAATAAAGAACGCGGGAGTGGTTTCTTTTGAAATGCACGATACAAATATTTTTGACGGATTTGGCAAAGTTCAAACAGAGCCGCCTCAACCGATGAAAGAACATTTAGGCATTAGCAATTGGCAAATGAGGGATGGTAATTGGTCTCCTGATTGGCCGACGGCGGCGCGGCAGGTTGAATATTTTTATCGCCTTCAAGGCGGAACGGAGAATTTTGACGGGGTCATCGCGCTTAACGCGTCTGTTTTGCCTGATTTAATGGAATTAATTGGTCCGGCTTATTTAGAGGAATTTGATAAAGAATTTGTTGCGGAGACGGTTCTTTATGATTTGGAATACGAAACCGAGAGGGGTTATCTTGAAAGGGGGATTGACGCGGGTGAAAGAAAAACGGTTTATAAAGCGTTGGTTAAGAATGTTTTAGGGGGGATAACAGAAAATAATTTTTGGCAAAAGAACGATTTAAGAGGATTGGTTATGAACGAATTGGCTGAAAAAAATATTCTTTTGTTTTTTAAAGACGAGAAAGAGCAAGAAGTGGTTGACGAACTTGGATGGAGCGGACGGGTTGACCAGTCGCATTCAGGCGATTATTTAATGATTGTTGAAGCGAATTTAGGCGCGAGAAAAAGCAACGCTTTTGTGACGAGGGAAGTGGAATATTTAGTTGATTTTTCAAAGGACGCGCCTATGGCTAATTTGAAAATTAAATTTACGCATATAGGCGGAGAAAAAGATTGGTTTAACCATGACTATCAAGTTTATTTAAGAATTTACGCGCCGTATAAGAGTTGGCTTTTGGCTGCTTACGGAACCGAGGACGAGACAGAATTTTTAGATGAATTTGGCAAAACGGTTTTTGGCAATTGGATTATTATTCCGTCGGGCGAAACAAAAACTGTTGAATTTTCTTATCTCTTGCCATCGCGATTGAAAGACGAAACGGATTATCAGATTTTGGTTCAAAAGCAATCGGGGATTAACAGCTTACCCCTTAAGTTTATTTTCAAGGAAGGCGAACGCGAAGAAGTTGAAGAAAACATTATTAAGAACGACTGGGAGGGAGTTATTGAAAGAAAATGAAGATAGCAATGATTGGGCAAAAAGGAATACCAACTCTTTTTGGGGGAATAGAGCGGCATGTCGAGAAAATTTCTTGTTCTTTAGCGCGGGAAAAAAATCGCGAGGTTTTTGTTTACGCGCGCTCTTATTACACGCCTAAGAAAACTAAAAAATTTAAGGGGGTAAATATTATTCATTTGCCCAGTATTCAGACAAAGCATTTGGACGCGATTAGCCATATCTTTTTAGCGAGTTGGCACGCTATTTTTAAAATTAGAGCAGATGTCATTCACTACCATGGCGTTGGTCCGGCTTTATGTCTTTGGATCCCAAAACTTTTTAAGCCGAGCGCGAAGGTGGTTTTTACTCTTCATTGCCACGATTATTTTCATAAAAAATGGGGAAGCGCGGCTCGGTTTTTCTTGCGTTTTGGAGAAATGATTGGATGTTTATTGGCGGACGAGGTGATCGCGGTTTCCGAAGAAATTCAGGAATATATCGCGAAGACATATAAGAGGAAAAGTTCTTTTATTCCCCACGGGGTTGACGAGGAAGAGAAAATACCCGCTGATTTAATTGTGAGAAAATGGGGACTGAAAAAGGATGGATATATTTTGGCGGTGAGCCGTTTAATTCCTCATAAGGGCATTCATTATTTAATTGATGCTTATCAAAAAATTAAGACGGATAAAAAATTGGTTATCGTCGGTCCTTCTTTTTATACGCGCGATTACAAGAACGAACTTGCGCAAAGAGCCAAAAATGATACGCGGATTATTTTTTTGGATGCCCAGCAAGGAAAAATTTTGAAAGAACTTTTCAGCAACGCTTGTTTGTTTATCAACCCTTCAGAACAAGAGGGTTTGCCTGTGACGGTTTTAGAAGCGGCGAGTTTTGGTGTTCCGATTCTGCTTTCGGATATTAAAATTCATAAAAAAATGCTTGGGGATAATGTTTTTCTTTTTAGGAATAAAAGTGTTAAGAACCTCGCGGAAGAAATGGAGAAAATTTTAGGGGAACAAAAAACGCCCCTTAAAAAATCTCGTCAAGCGAAAAATTATCTTAAAAACAATTACGACAGTTGGGCGGGAATTGTGGAGAAAACTGTTTTGAAGTATATTTGATTTTGTGGTATAGTGGCGGTATGGATAAGAATCGCATGGTTCAATCAGTTATTGTGGGTTTAGCCGCCGTCATCGCCGCCGCTAGTTGGGCGGGGTTGAAGGGTTTTTTGTTTGAGGGCGGAAATTGGATTTTTCCAAGCGTTGGTTTTTTGGTTTTATTGGTTTTTTTGTCTTTAAATTGCTTGTTGACCAAATCAAAAATTAATCTTTTCATTACTCTTACTTTTGTTTTGGTTAGCTTTTTGTTTGCTTTTGGAATTAATTTAAGTTATTTGGCTGTTTTAATTGTCGCGCTTTTACTGTTTTCTTTTGGGTTCGCGCGCGCGATTAACGAAAAAGAAAATAGGATTAAAATTCAAATAGGTAAAATTCTTCGGAAAGGACTGCCTTCGGTTTTAACAGGTCTCGCTTTAATTATTGCCGCTGTCTATTATTTCTCTCCTTTGGCGGCGCAGTGGCAGGGCAAAATTGAAATTCCTCGTCCTTTATTTGACGCGATTTCTCAACCAATGATTGATAGCGCTTCTTTAGGCAGCAGCGAAGAAATTGGCGATATGATTTATGATTCGGTTAATCAGAGTGTTAACAAATATAGCCAAAATTATGAAGAGTATATTCCTTTTGGATTAGCGGTCGGAGTTTTTTTCACGGTGAAAGCGCTAGGTATTGTTTTAATATGGTTAGTCATACTTTTAAGCGCCGCGATTTTTAAAATTTTGGTTTCTTTCGGCGCGGTTAAAATACACGAGAAGGCGGTTTTGCAGGAAGTAATGGAAACATAACTATGGATTATTATAAAATATTGGGGGTTGAGAAGAGCGCTTCGGAGGATGAAATTAAAAGGGCATACAGAAAATTGGCTCTTAAATATCATCCCGACCGCGCTTCGGAGGATAAGAAAAAAGAATACGAAAAAAAATTTAAAGAGGTGAGCCAAGCGTATGGCGCTTTGTCTGATAAAAACAAAAGGGCGCAATACGACCAATACGGGCAGACATTTAATGGCGGAGGATTTGGGCAAGGTCAGGGATTTTCTGGACAGGATTTTAGCCATTTTTACGATGTTTTTGGTGGGCAGGATAATTTTGAGGACTTGGGATTTAGTAGAATTTTTGAACAGGCGTTTGGCGCCAGGCGGGGGGCGAGGCAAAGGGCGGAATACGGGCAGGACATCGCTTTGGATATGGAAATAGATTTAGAAGAGGCGTTTCGGGGCGTTAAGAAAGAGGCGGATTTGCGGAAGATGGTTCTTTGCGCGAAGTGCGGCGGAAAGGGAGGAGAGTCGTTAAAAAAATGTCCAGTTTGCCAAGGAAGCGGATATGAGCAAGTAAGAGGCGGGGGATTGTTGAGTATGTTTATTCAACAGAGACCTTGCTCGCGATGCCACGGACGAGGCGAGGCGCCGGAGAAAATTTGTTCCGAATGCCGTGGACAGGGAAGAGTTAAGGAAATAAAAAAAGTTAAAATTGCCGTTCCTGAAGGAATTGACGGGGGGCAGGTTTTGAAAATGTCGGGGCAGGGAGAAGCGGGACCTTATGGCGGACCAGCGGGGGATTTGTTTGTTAATATTCATATTCGCCCGCATAAATATTTTAAGCGACAGGGGAATATTTTGATTTTTGATTTGGATATAAACTTTACGCAAGCGGCTTTGGGAGATAAAATAGAGATACCGACTTTAGATGGCAATGTTAAATTAAAAATACCAGCGGGAATTCAGCCGGGGGAATTGATACGATTAAAAGGAAAGGGGATGCCGCGTCTTCATGGCGGAGGGCATGGCGATATGATAATTAAAGTTCAGGTTAAGGTTCCTAAAAAAATGTCTTGGAAGCAGAAAAAGGTTATTAAAGAATTAGGGGAGATTATTTAAATTTTTATGGAATTTCGCCAATTTTTAGCAAATTTGCATGTTGGGGCGGCTTCGGGGTGGGATTTATTTATCGCGCTGATTTTTTTGATTGCGGTTTTGGTCTATGGTTTTTTTCTTGGGCGGAATAGGATGATTGTTTTACTTTTGAGCAGTTATTTTTCTTTTTCTATTGCACAGGCGATTCCGTGGTCTCGCTTTTCGTCTTTAGGTTGGCTAGGAATGAGCGAAGGGCCGTCGGCGTCTCTGATGATTTTGGTTTTTTTGGGATTGATTTTGCTTTTTTATTTCTTAATTCCGCGCTCTGTTTTGAGTTCTGTTTTCAGAGTTAAAAAAAGAGGGGATGCTTCGTGGATACAATTATTTATTTTAAGCGTCGCTCAAGTCGGGTTGTTGGCGATGATAATTATTTCTTTCCTGTCTGAAGAAGTTGTCGTCACCTTGAGTTATTCCATTCAAAAAGCGCTTGTCGGTCCTGAAGCGCGATTTGTTTGGATTCTTCTTCCGATTTTGGTGATGGTTTTGATGAGGAGGAATATCTCTAAAAAAGATTGATTTTTTTAGAGATTTTGTATAAGATACCTAAGGTTTTTACGCGCCGTTAGCTCAGTTGGCAGAGCAGCTCCCTTTTAAGGAGATGGTCGGGGGTTCAACTCCCTCACGGCGCACTTTCTAACAAAAGGTGTTCAACCTTCAGGGTTGAACACTTTTTTGTTGGGGATTATTAACAATTGATTGTTGGGGGGAAAAGTGGTAGATTATAACCATGAGAAGAATTTTAAATATTAAGGCGGTCGGGGAGATTGGTGAGGAGGTTAAATTGGCAGGGTGGGTCCATCAGCGGCGGGACCATGGGCGGATTATTTTCGCCGACTTGCGCGATAGGAGCGGAATTGTCCAGCTTGTTTTTTTGCCTGAAAATACGGTTTTGTATAAGCTTGCTAATTCCTTAAGAAGCGAATGGGTGATTGAGGTTGTGGGCAAGGTTAATAAGAGGCCCGGGAAAATGGTTAATGAAAAAATTTCCACAGGCGAGATTGAAATAGAGGTTAAGGAATTGAAAATATTAAACGAAGCGAAAACGCCGCCTTTTGAAGTGGCGGAAGGCGCCAAGGCGAAAAAAGTGGGCGAGGAGGTTCGTTTGAAATATAGATATTTAGATTTGCGCCGTCCGAAGATGCGAAAAAATTTGTTTTTGCGGCATAAGATTGTTAAAACAATCAGGAATTTTATGGACAAGAGAGGATTTCTGGAAGTAGAAACGCCGCTTTTGACTAAATCAACGCCCGAGGGTTCGCGGGATTTTTTGGTGCCGAGCCGTTTGCATCCGGGAGAGTTTTACGCCTTGCCTCAAGCGCCTCAACAATTGAAGCAGTTATTGATGGTTGCGGGAATTGAGAGATATTTTCAAATTGCCCACTGTTTGCGCGACGAGGATTTGAGAGGAGACCGCCAGCCGGAATTTACCCAACTTGATATAGAAATGTCATTCGTTAAACGGGCGAATGTTATGGGCTTGGTTGAAAAACTTGTTTTGGAGGTTGTTAAGAAATTAATTGTATTAGACAAGGGACTATCTAAAAAACTTACATTTAAGCCGTTTTTGAAATTAGATTATCAAGAGGCGATTAAAAAATATGGAACAGACAAGCCCGATTTAAGAAAAGATAAAAACGACCCGAATGAGTTGGCTTTTGTTTGGATTGTCAATTGGCCTTTGTTTGAATGGAACAGCGATGAAAAAAGATACGAGTCCTGCCATCATATTTTTACTTCTCCCGTGGATGAGGATTTGCCTATTTTGGAAAAAGAGCCGCTGAAGGTTCGTTCGCGGCAATATGATTTGGTTCTTAACGGAAATGAAATTGGCGGGGGAAGCATTCGGATTCACCATCGGGACCTTCAGGAAAAGATTTTTAAATTGGTTGGTTTGGGCAAGGAGGAGGTTGAAGATAAATTTGGTCATTTATTGAGGGCGTTTGAATACGGAGCGCCTCCCCATGGCGGACTAGCGATTGGATTAGACCGTCTTTTGATGGTGCTTTTGAACGAGGAAAATATTAGGGAAGTGATCGCTTTTCCGAAGACGGGCGACGGGAGGGACTTAGTCATGGAAGCGCCGAGCGCGGTGACTCCGGAACAGTTGAGGGAGTTAGGAATAGAGATAAAGAAATAAAAAATGTTGGGTAAATTTTTAATTACTATATTGCTTATTTTTGAGCCGCTTATTTTTTCTGTTGAACCAGTTCAACAGCCGTTGCCCATTGAGGCGCCCGTTGAGGAAGAAATTGGCAAACAACACCTTTCTTCTATTTCATCTTTATGGTTTTCCAATCCTAATTTTTTACCTATGCGCGATTGGGGGATTGATGATCCAGAAATCGCGGCGGAGGCGGCTTTGGTTTCTAATCTCGCGGACGAGCCTTCTTTGTTAAGCAAAAATAAAATTCTTTATCAAAAAAATATTGACGATGTTTTTCCTATTGCGAGTTTAACGAAATTAATGACGGCGGTTGTTGTTTTGGAGAATATTAATTTAAGCGAAGAAGTTATTATCTCGGAAAATGCCTTGAGCGCTTATGGAGATAAAGGCGGTTTAGTTATTGGTGAAAAAATAACGGTTGAAAATTTGCTTTACGCTCTTTTGGTGGAATCAAGCAATGACGCCGCGGTGGCTTTGGCGGAAGCCGTTCAGGTTAAAACAGGAAATGATTTCGTGTGGTTGATGAACGAAAAAGCGAAGAGTTTGAATTTGGGAAAGACTAATTTTACCGACTCAAGCGGGTATCAGGCGGATAATGTTTCAACGGTTGGGGATTTATCTGAATTGGTTAAGTATGTTTTTAAATATCCTCTGATTTGGCAAATCACGAGAACGCCCGCGATTGATTTATCTTCAATTGACGGTGAGATTAAGCATCATTGGATTAGCACGAATGAATTGCTCGGAAATTTACCGAATATTATCGGCGGCAAAACGGGATACACACAAGAAGCGCAAGGGTGTTTTATTTTAATTACTCAACAATTAGAAAAAGATTATTTAATTACGATCATTTTAGGAGCGGAGGAAAGGTTTGCGGAGGCAAAAAAACTAATTGAATGGGCGGGAGAAGCGTATCGGTGGGAATAGGTCTTTAATTTTCAATTTTCAATTTTCAAATAAGAAAAACAAGAAGAAAATTAGGAGAAATTTGAATATTTTTGAAAATTGGAAATTGAGAATTGAAAATTATATTTTTATGTCTGATATTTTTCATGTTTCTCGGATTTTGGGGTTGGCGACATTGGCGTTTGTTTTTGCTTTGGCTTGGATGCCGGCGTTAATTCATTTTCTCAAAAAATATCGTTTGGGCAAGCAGATTCGGTCTGAAGGCGCTCCTATTTTCGCCGAATTGCATCAAAAAAAAGAGGGGACGCCGACGGCGGGCGGAATTTTGATTTGGGGAACTGTTTTGCTTTTTACGCTTCTTTTTTGGTGGTTGGGGAAAATTTTTCCCGAGAGTATTTTGGGAGAGTTGAATTTCTTAACTCGCGGAGAAACACTTCTTCCTTTGGGTGTTTTAATCGCTTCCGCTTTAGTTGGTCTTGGAGATGATTTAATGGGGGTCTTTAATATCGGGCCGAACGGCGGGGGATTAAGAATGAGGCATCGCAGCGTTATTTATACAGTCATCGCCGCTTTTGGCGCTTGGTGGTTCTATTGGAAATTGGACTGGGATTTAATCCATGTTCCTTTTGTGGGCGATTTTAATATTGGCTGGTGGTATATTCTTGTTTTTATGTTTGTGATCGTGGCAACTGCTTTTTCCGTGAATGAAACAGACGGATTGGACGGATTGTCGGGAGGTATTCTTTTAATCGCTTTCGCGTCTTATGGGGTTATCGCTTTTTCGCAGGGCAAAATGAATTTGGCCGTTTTGTGCGGAGTGATTATCGGGGGCTTGTTGGCTTTTCTTTGGAATAATATTTATCCCGCGAAATTTTTTATGGGCGACACGGGCGCGATGTCGCTGGGAATTACTTTGGGGGTTATCGCGATGTTGACGAACGCTTTTTTACTTTTGCCTTTTATTGGATTTGTTTTAGTCATGGAGTCGGCTTCAGTTATTATCCAAGTCGTTTCAAAAAAAATTCGCAGGAAAAAGGTCTTTTTGTCCGCGCCAATTCATCATCATTTTGAAGCGAAGGGGTGGCCGGAGACAAAAATTACCATGCGTTTCTGGATGATTAACGGCGTCATGGCGGTTATAGGATTGGTCTTGGCCTTTGTGGAGAAGATGGTTTAACTTTTTATGAAAAATCGACAACCTGACTATATTTTGATTTTAATTATTTTTGTGATTGTCTTTTTTGGTTTAGTGGTTCTTTTCAACGCTTCCATGGTTTTATCTCGAGATGTTTCGGGGCAAGGTTACCATTTTCTTAATCATCAATTGCTCTATGGCGTCATTCCCGGGCTGATTTTTTTTCTTATTTTCCAATGGTTGGATTATAAACGCTGGCAAAAAGCGGCTTTTCCTCTAATGATATTTGGACTGATTTTATTGTGCTTGGTTCTTATTCCGGGATTAGGATATAGCCACGGCGGAGCGAAAAGATGGGTCGGATTTGGAGGATTTTCTTTTCAGCCATTTGAATTTGTCAAATTATTCTTTATAATATACCTATCAACGCTTTTGAGTAAAAAGGGGAAAAGCAAACAAGTCATTAGGGAAAGTTTCATCCCTTTTTTAGTAGTCGGCGCGGCGATTGTGACGCTTGTTCTTTTTCAGCCCAATATGAGCGCTTTGGTAATTTTTTTCCTCATCGCGGGCATTATCTATTTTTTGGCCGAAGTAAAAATATCATATCTTGTGGCTTTGGCTGGGCTAGGTTTGGCGACGCTCGCGGCTTTTATTAAACTAACTGGCTATAACGCGAATCGGCTTATCGTTTACTTGCATCCAGAAATAGACCCACAGGGAATTGGTTATCAGATTGATCAAGCGCTTTTAGCGATTGGTTCGGGTGGATTGTTTGGATTGGGTCTTGGCCAAAGCATTCAAAAATGGAAATATTTACCAGAAGTAGTTGGCGACTCGGTTTTCGCCATCGCGGCCGAAGAATTGGGGCTGATTGGAGCGGGGGTTCTGGTTCTTCTTTTTGTTTGTCTGGCCTGGCGAGGGCTTAAGGCGGCCAAAAAATCGCCTGACAAATTTGGATATTTGCTGGCGGGCGGCATTGTTGGATGGATCTCCCTTCAGGCGTTTATTAACATGGCTTCAATTTCCGGGTTAATCCCTTTAATGGGCGTCCCCTTGCCCTTTGTTAGTTACGGCGGTTCGGCAATGATTGTTTCCTTGGCGAGCATGGGGATTTTAGTTAATATTTCAAAATATAAAAAAAATTAAACAAAGATAAAACTATGCGTATTTTATTCACAGGAGGAGGGAGTGGGGGTCATATTTTTCCTCTTATCGCCGTTGCCAAAGAATTAAAAAAAATTCACAATCAATTGTCTCAACCGATTGGACCTGGTTCGGAGACGGATTTGGATTTGTTTTTTGTCGGCGCGGGCGGTTTTGCTGAAAATCTCTCGCGAGAAGGAATTGAGGTCAAGACGATTTTAGCTGGGAAAATGAGGCGGTATTTTTCTTGGCTTAATCTGGTTGATTTGTTGAAATTACCAGTTGGCTTTTTTCAATCGCTTTGGTTGGTTTATCAAATAATGCCCGATGTCATTTTCAGCAAAGGCGGATATGACAGCGTTCCAGTCGCTTTGGCGGGCTGGATTTACGGAATTCCGATTCTTGTTCACGAGTCGGACGCGACGCCGGGGTTAGCCAATCGTTTTGTCGCTAAACTTTCAAAAAGAGTTGGCGTTTCTTTTGTTTCAGCAGAAAGCTATTTCTCTTCCAAAAAGACGGTCTTGCTCGGTAATCCGATTCGCGCGGATGTTATTCAACTTTGTTCTTCAAAGAGTGAAGAAGATAAGGAAAACGCCAGGAAAATTCTCGGGGCCGCGGGACAGAAGCCAATGCTTTTTGTTTTTGGCGGAAGCCAGGGCGCTCAAAAAATTAATGAGCTGGTTTTAGAGGTCTTGCCCCGTCTTTTAGGAAAGTATGAAGTTATTCATCAATGCGGGAATAAAAATTATCAATGGATCAAGGGAAAATTTGGAGAAAAAGCGCCCGGCGGGTATTATCTTTTTCCTTTTTTGGACGAGAAACAATTGTCGGCCGCTTATCTTTTGTCAGACCTGATTATCGCGCGCGCCGGGGCTTCTAATATTTTTGAAATCGCGGCTTGTGGACGGCCGAGTATTTTAATTCCCATACCCAAATCGGCCGCGGACCATCAAAGAGAAAACGCTTTTGCCTACGCTAAAGCAGGCGCGGCTTCGGTCTTAGAGCAAGATAATTTAACGCCCAATCTTTTTCTAACGGAGGTTAATAAGATTTTAAGCGATGAGGAGATGTCGCGAAAAATGGTTAAAAATGCTGGAAATTTTGCCCAACCGGAAGCGGCGAATAAGATAGCGCAAGGGTTGATTGATTTGGGGAGGTAAATAATTACTATGCCACATAAACAAAAAATTAGGGTAAGAATCGCGCCTAGTCCGACGGGGACTTTGCATCTTGGGACGGCGCGAACGGCGCTTTTTAATTATCTTTTCGCTAAAAAAAATGGCGGCGATTTTATTTTGCGGATTGAAGATACTGATTTGGCGCGTTCGGACAGGAAATACGAAAAAGATATTTTGGAAAATTTAGAATGGCTTGGCTTAAAGTGGGATGAGGAACCTTGTCGGCAAAGCGAGCGGAAGGAAATTTATCAGAAATATATTAAAAAACTTTTTGATTCGGGCCAGGTGTTTTGGTGCGGTTGTAGCAAAGAGGAGTTAGAGGAAGAAAAGAAAGGGCAGATGGAGAGAAAAGAATCGCCACGGCATACCTGCCAGAAAAAAACAAAAGAGGGGGAGGGGATTATCAGATTTCATTGTCCAGATAAGAAAATCTTTTTTGACGATATGATTAAGGGTCGGGTGGAGTTTGATTGCGGTTTGCTGGGAGATATCGGCATCGCGCGGGACGAGAAAACGCCCTTGTATAATTTGGCGGTTGTGATTGATGATATTGAAATGAAGATTAGCCATGTTATCAGAGGCGAAGACCATATTTCCAATACCCCAAAACAGATGCTCCTTCTTGAAGCGTTCGGGGCTATTCCTCCGCGATACGCCCATATTCCTTTGACGATGGGACCGGACAAAGCCAAGTTGAGCAAGAGGCATGGCGCGACCGCAATTGAGGATTACAAAAAAATGGGATATTTGCCGAAAGCGCTCACGAATTTTATGGCTTTTCTTGGCTGGCATCCGGGAAGCGAAAAAGAGATTTTTTCTTTAGAAGAATTGGCGCGAGAATTTTCAATGGAGAAAATGAACAAATCAAACGCCATTTTTGATATTGAAAAATTGAATTGGTTCAACGGGCAATATATCCGCCAAATGGATTTGGATGAGTTGACTAAAAAATGCTTGCCGTATTTAAAAGAAGCGGGGTTAATTCGGGGGCTGCCCCCGTTGCGGGGGCAGCCCCCATCGTATCTTAAAAAGGTGATTGCTTTGGAGCGCGAGCGGCTGAAGAAGTTATCGGAGATAGGGGAGTTGACGGAATTTTTCTTTTTGGACAAATTAGATTACGCGCCAGAATTGCTGATTTGGAAGAAATTGTCTTTAAAAGAGGTGAAAAATAATTTAGAAATTTTGGAAAAAGTTCTTTCAAAAACAGACAAATTTGACCAAAAATCGCTCCAGGATACAATCACTCCCTTAACCGAAAAATACGGCGTAGGCGACCTCCTGTGGCCTCTGCGGGTGGCGATTACGGGCAGAAAAGCATCCCCAGGGCCTTATGAAGTAATGGAGGTTTTGGGGAAGGAGAGGGTGTTGGAAAGGATAAAAGAGGCGATTGAGAAGATAAAAGAATATGTCTAAAAACTCTTCGTTAAACTCGTTTTGTCAATATGCTTGGCTGGTTTTGCTTTTGGCTTTTTTTGTTTTCCCTTTGGCGGGGCGGGGGAGCGTGGTAGATGAGTTGAATCGACAGATTTTGGAGCAGGAGAATAAGAGGGCGGAATTAGAAAAGAAGGCGGCAGAGTATCAGGCGGCGATTAACCAGAAGCAAGGGGAAATTAATAGTTTAAAAAATCAAATATATATTTTTAACGCGCGGATAGGGAAATTGGAAACAGAAATGGAAATAACAGAGGACGATATCAGCCAAACGGAACTGGAAATTTTGCGGCTAGAATACGGGATTGAGCAGACGACGGGGGATATCGCTTCACAGAAGGACAATATTGGGAAAATTATCCAATCAATTGCCGAACAGGATCAGGTGAGTCAGATGGAAATGATTTTGCAAAGCGATGATTTTTCCGATTTTTACAGCCAGATTGTTTATCTTGAAAATCTACAAAGCGGCGTTCAGGAAAAAGTTGACCGTCTTAAATTACTGAAATATAATTTAAATAGAGACAAAGAAGATAAAGAAGAAAAAAAAGAGCGGCTGGAAGGGCTTAAAAAGCAATTAACCGACCAAAAATGGTCTTTAAGCAGCCAAAAGAAAAGTAGGGAAGCGCTTTTAACAAGCACGCGCGGCGAAGAAAGCAAATATCAGCAACTGCTTGCTAATATTGAAGCGCAAAAGAAATCATTGTTGGGCGACATTAATCTTTTGCGTCAGAAGAAGGCGGAAGAACTGGCGCGTCTGAAGGAACTGCAAGAAAAGCCACCCGCGCAATATTGGGCCTCGTTGAATTGGTATTACAAACAAGATGACGCGAGATGGACGAATACAACGATCGGGATTAGCAATTCCACATTAGGTGATTATGGCTGCGCTATTACTTCAGTCGCGATGGTTATGACCGAAAATGGCTCCGCTATTACGCCGAAACAATTAGCCAAAGAGTCAATTTTTGCTTGGGATTTAATTTATTGGCCTCAAAAGTGGGGGAGTATTACTTGCGTTAATTGTCCGCCGCCCCATACGAGTTCTTTTGATTGGTTTCGTTTAGACCGAGAATTGGGCGCCGGCAATCCTGTCATTATTTTTGTCAGGGCTGTCGACAGGCATGCGGGACACTATGTTGTTGTTCACCATAAAACAAATGATGGGCGATATGTTGTTCATGACCCGCTCTTTGGCGCTAATATTTATTTGGACTCAACAAGGGTCTATCTATCTGTTTTATATGGCGTAACAACCATTAGTCAGATGGTGATATATCATTAATTAAAATTCAAAATTATGCGTTATTTTATTATTATTCTATTTATATTCATCTTTTCCTTTGGAACCGCTTCGGCGGGGGACAAGGAACTGTCGGGTTGGGCTGATTCAAATTACCAAAAAATAAGTAATTACGCGAAACATATTTTTGATTTTGTGAAACAGAAAACGGATAGCATTCCGCGCGAGATAGACACTAAAGCAGAGGAGGTTTTGGAAGACGCGCAAGAAAAAATAACTAAAAAGGCGGAGCAAGCGACAGAAGAGATAAAGGAAAAAATAAAAGAAAGAATTAAAAGCAAAATTATAAACACCTTTAATCCCCTGAAAACTAAAATTCAGCAGGGGAGCGCTCTTATTAGAGAGCAAGTCGGCCAAGCAAAAGATTATTTATTTAATTGGCTTGAGAAATAAAAATATATTCGGTCTAAAAGTAATAGTAGGGGTAGGGGAGGTTATCCACAAAACGAATTTGACGGCTTTAGAACTGTATATTATAATAGATATATGTATGGATAATATATCTTAACCATACATTAACATATTATAAATATGCAAGAAAGTGAAAAACCCATTCCTGACCACTTAACGGACTTTTTGGATTGGTTGGACATTGAAAGAGGTCTATCTAATAAATCCCAAGAAAATTATTCCAAGTTTTTAAAAAAGTTTTTGGTTTGGTTAAAAGAAAACAAATTAGACGACTTAAAACCTCACCAGATCTCCCCCGCTCATATTTGGGATTATAAAGTATATTTGTCGCGTCAGTCAAAAACGCCCCTTAAAAAATCAACCCAAAATTATTATCTAATCGCTTTAAGGTCTTTTTTAAATTTTTTCGCTGACCGCGATATAATTACTCTGCCTGCTGAAAAAATTAAATTAGGGAAAAATAAAGGTGAAAAAACAGTTCATTTTTTAAATTTGGAACAGATAAAAAAACTACTCGCGGCGCCTAATACATCAAAACGCGCTGGATTGCGCGACCGAGCAATCCTTGAATCATTGTTTTCAACTGGTTTAAGAATAGCTGAATTGGTCTCGCTTAACAAAGAGCAAATTAGATTAAAAGCAATAACAAAGGATTTAGAAGTTGGTATTATCGGCAAAGGTAATTATCCGAGAACAGTTTATTTTTCCGAAAGATCAGTTAAGTGGTTAAAAAAATATCTTAAAACAAGGCAAGACAAAGAAAAGGCGCTATTTATTAACTATCAAGGAAGAAAAGACGCTTCAAGGCGTCTTACTGCTTGCTATATAGAAAGAATCTTAAAAAGATACGCGTTATTGGCGGGATTGCCTGTTAATACGACTCCACACACAATAAGACATTCTTTTGCCACAGACTTGTTAAGCAAAGGCGCTGATTTGCGACTGATTCAGGAATTCTTGGGGCATCGCAATATCGCCACTACTCAAATTTATACTCATGTGACGAATAAGCGGCTGCGCGATGTTCACCGTCAATTTCACAGCGGCGGCGGGTTAGATGAATAATAAAAAACAATATGCGCATTTCCTACTCTGGGCTGGAAACATTTTCGTTGTGTCCGGCTAAATACAAATTTCAATATATTGAGAGAATTAGAACTCCTAAATCAAAGGACGCGTTTTTTGGCACCTTGATTCACGAATGTTTGAATGTGTTTCACAATCCCAGCCAGCCCACTCCCCCGCTTGAGGAAGATATTTTAAAATACTTTACGGAAAAATGGGATAGCGAAATTTACCAGGACGAACAAGAAGAGGCATTCGCGTTTCATCAAGGTGTTGAAATTTTAAAAAATTATTGCTCTCAAAATAGAAAAACCGACTCCATTATCGTCAGTTTAGAAACGCTTTTCGCGGCGCCTCTTTTGGATGGCGAAGAAACACACTATATCACAGGACGAATTGACCGCGTTGATAAATTGGCCGATGGCTCGTTTGAGGTGATTGATTACAAGACGACAAAAAAAATGCCATCCCAAGAATATGTAGACGGCAATCTTCAACTTTCAGTTTATCATCTCGGAGTCATTAGCCGCTGGCCTTCTTTTCAAAAAGAGAATCAGCCGATTAAATTATCGCTTCATTTTTTGAGGCATAATGAAAAACTTTCAACGCAAAGAAGCGATAAACAAGTTGGCGAGAGCAAAGAAAAAATTCTTTCTTTAATCAGTCAAATCAGAGAAAGCGCCTTTGAGCCGATCTCAAATCCTCTTTGCGATTGGTGCGCTTTTCAACGATACTGTCCGCTCTTTAGGCATAAATTCATTAAAGAAGAGGAGACGATAGATAACGCGAAAATTAAAGAAGTGATCGCCGAATATTTTGACATTAAATTCAAACAAAACCAAAGTAATAGAAGATTGGGCGAACTTAAATTGGCGATTAACCAATACTGCGACGCTAATAAAATAGACCGCGTTTTTGGCGAGGACGGGCAAATTACCCGCTCAACGCAAAAAAGATTTAGTTATAGTTTTAGCAAAGTCCGAGAAATTCTTGAACCAATGAAAAAATGGAACGAGATTTTAACAATTGACATGCCCAAATTCAGAAAATTAATTGAGACCCTCCCCTACCATTTGAAAAAAGAAATAGACCAAACAAAAACATTAGAAAGAGAATTTAAGGTGATTTCAGCGGTGAAGAAAAAATAAATTATTGGTTTGGTTTGTATTTCTCAAAATTGCCACAGGGTTTGTAGCCGGCTGCTTGGGCTTCTTTTTCGGATGAGAACCAGATTTGGTTTTCAGGGGATATTTTTTGGGCGTGCGGGCAATTGGGCCAATGGTATTTATCGCTGTTGACGCTTCCTATAATTTTTCCTTCAGCCATTTCTCGCGGTTCTGTTGTTTCGTTTACGGATTGCTGAATGGAGGCCGTTAAAGATGGCGTTTCAATCACAATTGGCTTGTCTTCAACTGACGAAACGGACAATCGGCCAAATCCAAAACTAATTAAGGCGGTTAGGACAATTCCCGTGGTTAAGATAATTTCGGGCTCAAGTTTCTTGACGAATTTTTTAATTTGAGATAACATAGGGGTATGTCTAAAACAAAAGCGGCGGGGTCTACAAAGTTAGGCCGCGATTCGCAACCACAATATTTAGGAGTTAAATTATCTGGTGGCCAAAAAGCCAAGCCGGGCAGTATTATTATCCGTCAAAGAGGAACTAAATTTGTTCCCGGCAAGAATGTTCGTCTTGGGAGAGATGATACTATTTATTCCCTCGCGAAAGGAATTGTTGAGTTTGCCACTAAAAAAATAAAAAGATTTGACGGTTCTCGGAGAGTCGCTAAAGTAGTTAGCGTGAAATAAGACCTGCCTTAATAAACTCCAGAAACAATGGATGAGGGCTTAATGGGCGGGATTTGAATTCAGGATGGAATTGAGTCGCCACGAAAAACGGGTGATTTTTTAATTCAATAATTTCAACTAAATTTTTCTCCGGATTAACCCCGGCGATAATTAATCCTTTCTTTTCTAAAAGAGCCCTAAAATCATTATTAAACTCATAGCGGTGGCGATGCCTTTCGAAAATTTCCTTGCGTTTATACGCTTGCCGAGATCGCGTTCCCTTCGCCAATTCGCATTTGTAAGCGCCTAACCGCATTGAGCCTCCGTAATTCTTTTCCTTTATTTTAACTTTCTGCTCCGGCATAATATCAATCACTGGATACTTGGTTTTAGGATTGATTTCTATCGTGTTGGCGTCTTTTAATCCGCAAACATTTCTGGCGAATTCAACGACGGCCAATTGCATGCCATAGCAGAGGCCTAAATAAGGAATTTTATTTTTTCGGCAAAACTCAATTGTTTTAATTTTTCCCTCGGTTCCCCTATCGCCATATCCGCCCGGAACAATCACGCCGTCAAGATTTTTTAATTCCTTAATTTTTTGCGGCGATTTTTCGTATTCTTCCGAATTAAGCCAATGGATTTTCACTCCTCTTTTATGATGCCAAGCGCTATGCTTGACCGCTTCAATGACCGAAATATATGAATCGGATAAAACAAAATTTCCTGTACTAAAATATTTTCCGACGATGCCAATATTAACTCTTTTTTTAGAACTTTTAATTGTCTTAACTAAATTTTGCCAGTCCTCTAAATTTTTCTTTTTGGCTCTTAATTTGAATTTTTTTAAAATTCTTTGTCCTAATTTTTCTTTTTGAAAATTTAATGGAACTTCATAAATGTTTTGAATATCAGGCGCGGAAATAACATCTTCTTTTTGAACATTGCAAAAGATGGAAATTTTCTTTTTTCTCGGTTCGTCTAATGGATATTCAGAGCGAGCAATAATAAAGTCCGGCTGGATGCCGACAGAATTGATGGCTTTAACGGCCGATTGAGTCGGCTTTGTTTTCATTTCGCCGATTTTTTTCGGCACGGGCAGATAACTCACCAAAACAAAAAGAACATCCTTAGGATGTTTTAAATGCAGCATTCGCGCCGCTTCCAAAAATAAAATATTTTGATACTCCCCCACTGTGCCGCCCACTTCTATTAGAACAAAATCCGCGCTGTCTTTTTTGGCGACTTTTTTAATTCTGCGAATAACTTCTTCTGGAATATGAGGGACGACCTCCACGCATTTTCCGTGATAACCGAGGTTTCTTTCTTTTTGGATGACGGTTTGGTAGACCCGCCCAGTAGTCATGTAATTGTCGCTGTGCAAGTCCTGGTTTAAAAACCTTTCATAGTTTCCGAGATCTTGATCGGACTCTAACCCGTCGTCTGTGACAAAAACCTCGCCATGTTCAATCGGGTTCATTGTTCCCGCGTCAACATTGATATAAGGGTCAATCTTTATCGCCGAGACCTTATATCCCTTGCTCTGAAGAATCTTTCCGATAGAAGCGGTCGCGATTCCTTTGCCAACTCCAGACATCACTCCCCCAATCACAAAAATATATCTTGTCTTTAGCATAAGATTCTTCGGCGCGGACAGGCGTTATTTTTTTTCCGCGACAACAATTGCTTTAATTTTAACTTCCAAATTATGGGGCAATTCAATTGTAATTTCGTATTCCCCTACTTCTTTAAGTGGCTTCTTTGTCTTAATTTGACTCTTGTCAATTTCAAGCCCTTGTTCTTTTAATTTTTCGGCGATATCAGCGGCGCCTACCGCTCCAAAAAGTTTGCCTTCATCATCCGCCTTGGAGACGATTTCTAATTCCACCCCGTCTAATTGGCTTGCCACTTCCTGAAAGCGCGCCAATTCTTCTTCGGCTTTTTGGGCTTTAATTCTGTTTTGCTCCTCTACTTTAGCGACTTCTGATTTGGTGGCTAAAACAGCCATTTTATTTGGAATTAAAAAATTGCGGGCATAACCATCGGCCACTTCTTTGATCTCGTTTTTCTTGCCTAACTTTTCCACATCTTGTAGTAATATTATTTTCATATTTTTGTCATTAGTATTTTATCTTTTAGTATTCTATCTCAAATTTATCAAATTTGCCAGTGGCCTCTCCCCACCCAACATCTATTTTATCAACCCTCGCCAAGACAGGTCCATTATAACACCACTTAACCAATTCTTTCAACCCCTCTTCGTCTCCTTCGGCAAATATTTGAACTGTGTCGTCTGGTTCATTTTTAACCCAGCCCGTCAAACCCAATTTTTTCGCCTGCCGCCGGACTGAATCGCGAAACATAACCATCTGCACCTGCCCATAAACTTTAATTTTAATTTGTTTGATCATCTTAACTATTACCTCAACATCTCCAACGCTTTTTCTAATTGCGGGTCGCGCATTTCTTCCATATCTTCCAGTGTTAGTTCTACTTCCACATCGGGCGCGATGCCTTCTTTGTTGATGTTTGTTCCAAGCGGCGTGAGCCATTTGGCGATTGTGATTTTAATGCTAGAACCGCCATCAAGTTTTTCCATTTGCTGAACCGAACCCTTGCCGAAACTTTTTTCTCCGACAAGTTTAATTCCTTTAATATCGCGCAAAGCGCCTGCTAAAATTTCTGAAGCGGAAGCGGAACCTTCATTGATTAAAACAATTGTTGGAAGATTCTCCAAAGCGCCATATCCTCGGCTGCGGTATCTGATGTTTTCTTCCCCATTATCGCCAAAATCCTCAATTACGACTGTTTCTCCTTTTGGCAAAAACCAACTCGCGATATCAACGGAGACTTCTAAATAACCGCCCGGGTTATTGCGAACATCTAAAACGAGACCTTCGGGATTTAATTTAAGAACTTCTCTAATTGTTTTTTCAAACTCGCGCGCTGAATTTTCGGTAAAGTGATAGAGTTGGATATAGGCGATGTCGCCGTCCTTGATCTCCCATTTAATAATGGGGATTTGAATTACATCTCGGATAATTTTTATTTCCTTCGTTTCGTCCAGCCCGTCCCTGGCGATGAGCAAAACCACTTCTGTTCCTCCTTCTCCTCTGATTAAATTGACTGCTTCGTCAAGCGTTAAATCGGAAGTGATTGTTTCGTCCACCTTAAGAATTTTATCTCCCGCCATCAGCCCCGCCTTTTTCGCCGGATTGCCTTCTAATGGGGAAATAACCGTCAAAATGCCTTTGCGAATGCCTATCTCCGCGCCAATGCCCTCGAAACTACCTTTAATGTCGTCCATAAACTTCTTGCTTTCTTGAGGCGGCATGAAGACGGAATATGGGTCGTCTAATGAACCCAAGAGGCCGGAAATCGCCCCATAGACCATATTTTGCTTGTCTAAATCAGAGCGGTCAACATATTTTGTTTCAACCACGCGCCAAGCGTCCCAAAACAAATTAAAATCAACACTCATATCCATCGGCTGCCCAATGTCTTTATTCGCCAATCCTTCAATTTTATTAACCGAAGGAATGCTATCCTGCCCAACCCAAAACCCGCCTCCAAAAACAAGAGCCAAAAGCAAAACCCAAACTGGAATAGAAATATATTTTTTCATAATTTATCGTTCGGCTATCCGATAGCCGAATTGTTGTCTCGCCATTTCCAAAAATATTTGGTGGCGCTGATTAAGTGGAGGCGAGTGTATTTGTTAAAAAAAATGTCTAAGAGACCACCCCATTTTTTACTGACGCGATAATAATAATGGGACATTTGGGCGGTTGGCAGATAAACGACCTGATATCCGTTTTGCCAAAACCGGCGGCACCAGTCGGTATCTTCAAAATACATAAAAAATCTCTCATCCAGCAGGCCGACTTTTTCAAGAGCAACGCGGCTGACCAAGATTGCTGAACCCTGAACCCAATCAACCATTCTTGGAACGGATAAATTTTCGTTCGCCATTAAGAAACGATTTAATTTTTCTTTCCCCCATTTGAGCCGACCGAAGAATGTTCGTCTCGCCAAAATCGCTCCAATGCTATGAAATCTAAAACAAGAACTTTGTGGTTGATTGCTAAAAGTCAGCAACCGCGGACCAACCGCGCCGACCTGAGGATGGATTTCAATAAATTTAAGCATTTTTGAAACGGAATCTTTCAAAATTAAAATATCGGCGTTAAGGATTAAAATATAATCCCCCTTTGCCGCTTTAATGCCGGCGTTAACAATTTTAGCATATCCGACATTTTTTAGAAAATGAATTAATTTAACTGAGGGAAATTCTTCTTCAATTAAGTCGCGCGTCTTTTCTTCTGATTGGCTATCAACGATAATGACTTCATAATCAAGAGCGCCAATATTTTCCTTAATTGACTTCAAGCAAAGTTTTAACAAAGCCAGCGTTTGGTGGTGTGTGATAATAATGGAAATCATATTAATCGTTAAAAATATTTTGGCAAACTTCTTTGATTCTATCAAAATTATCTCCGATTGGCAAAAGGACATATTCTTCTTCAATAAATGTTTGATAAAGCAGTCCATTCGGGCTGATGTCAATTACTTCTTTTTTAATATTATCTAAGTCCAAACCCGCCGCTAAACCGATTGTTTGTTTAATGGCGGATAAGTTCATATCTGTTTTAACATTATTGCCAAGAACATCCATTAGATTATAGACCTTGACGGGGTTTGCTAAAACGCCCAGAGTAAGGGCTTTTTCTTTAATCGCCAAAATTATTTGCTGTTGGCGGCGCATTCGGTCAAAGTCATTCGTTGAATAGCGGGAACGGGCGTAATAAAGAGCCGTTTGGCTGTCCAATTCGCTTTCGCCTTCGGGCACATAAAAAACCCACTTTTCTTCGCCGTCAATTTCTTTAATAAACCAATGCTTGTCTTCTTCCCAACCCTCTTTCGCCCACTGGAAACTTTCTTCAAACGGCGTCTCTCTGTAAATCGTAATTCCGCCCAAGGCTTCAACTGTTTCTTGAAGCGCTCTAAAATCAACGCTTATGGCGTAGTCAACAAAAAGACCCGTCACTAAAGAGACAGTTTTTTTAGCGCAATCCAGCCCGCCGTAAGCATAGGCGAAGTTGATTTTTTTTGTTTCAGGAACGCACCAAATTCTAACATAAAGGTCGCGCGGCAATGAAATCAAAGCCGTCTTGCCAGTATCCTTTTCAATGCTCGCCAAAATAATCGTATCAGAAAGAAATCTGCCATCGTTATCATTATCTTCCGCTCCTCTCATTCCTAAAAGCAAAATATTAAGACGATTCGGGTCATCTTCCGGTAATTGAGGTAAGTCAGCCGAAGAAGGCAAAACAGCTCCCGTCCAATCAATCACTTGGCTCACGGTAAATCCCGCTTTAAAAAAGAAAAGCGCCAAAAACCCCGCCAAAACAAAAAGAGGACCAACAATCCAAATTAATTTTTTCTTCTTCTCCTGAATTTCCATAATTTAATTAATACCAACACCAGAGACAGTTAACACCGGGGACAGTCCCCATTCAGAATGGGGACTGTCCCCTAATTTTGTCCCCTAATTTCTCATTCAAACCACTTCTCCATTTCCTTCGCGCTTGTTTTTTTCTTCTTCATAATAATTTTTCTTTTTCGCCAGGCGTTGGGGGTTAGTTTAAATAGTTCTTTCATCGCTTTCCATGTATATTTTTCAAAAAGCAGGACATAGACCCAGGAAATAATTTCTTTTGGCAAAAACCAGGGCAGATGTTTAATGAGCAATAACGGCTGTTCGTTTTTTAATTGCATTAATCGTTGATTTTTAAAAGCGTGGAATTTGCCAAACTTGTTGATTTTCAGCCGTTCTCTCACGATTGATAAATAACCTTTCGCCGCGCTATCGCCCGCTGTTCGCGCGTGCCAAGCGACTGACTTGGGCTGATAAATTGCTTTCCATCCGCGCAATCGCAGCCGCCAGGCGAGATCAACATCCTCTTTATAACAAAAAAAATCTTCGTCAAAATATTCTTCTTTGATTTTAACATCCTCCAGCGCCTCTCTTCTGTAAACAGGCGCCGCTCCGTCCGCGCCGAATATTTCTTCACGATTCTCAAATTGCCCCTGGTCAATCTGTCCTTGTTCTCTGTTAATAATTCGCCTGTTTTTAAAAATGACCAAACCAGTCGTATCAATAATAGTCGACAGACCTAAATTCCAGCGCAAAAGTTTTCCCTGAACGGACGCTATTTTGCGGTCTTTCTTAAAAATTTCCACAGCCTCTCGAACGAATCCGTTCTCTAAAATAACATCTTGGTTGAGGCATAAAACAAATTCTCCTCCGCTCTTTCTTATACCTTGATTATGTCCAGCCGCGAAACCAACATTTTTTTTATTAAAAACAATTTTGAGGTTTTGCCTTTTTGGTAATTTCTTTAAATATTCAACCGTTCCGTCCGTTGAAGCGTTATCAATAATCAAAATTTCCAGTTCCGGGTAGGCCTGGCTAAAAACAGAATTCAAACAACTCTTAATATATTTTTCAGCGTTGTAAGTTAGAAGATTGATTGAGACCACCGGAAGATTTTTTTGCATAAGCCGCGTATAAAAGACCAAGATTAGCCATAAAAAACAAAAGGACTTTATCGTTAAGGAGAACTACATCAAATAAACTATATCCTAAAACCCAGATCAGAGCAAGAAAGAAAAAACTTGCCCAAGATTGCAAATAAGCGTCTTTTATTTCTTTTTTGTCCTGAAAAATGAGCCACAATTTTTTAATTATCTGCCAAAAAATCGCCAGTAAAACAAGAAGAGCAAAAATTCCCATTTCCGCAGCGACATCAAGATAAAGATTATGCGCCGAGGCTCCTCTTTTAACCGACGACATCTCTTCGTTAAGGACTAAGGGATAGTTCCCTATTCCCACCCCTAAAACAGGGCGCGCCGCGATTGAATCAATCGTTCTTTGCCAAATTTCTAAACGACCTCTAACTGATGTTTCCGCGAAATCAGCGATACTCCTCGCTCTTTCAAAAAAAGAAATTGTTTCCATTTTTGGCGCCATTCCCGTTCGCGTTCTTTCAGAAAGCAAAAGGATGCCTGAAGCAATCGGAAACAAAAGAAAAAAGATAATCAAACACCCAAAAATAAGTTGTATCTTTTTTTTCCAATTTCCAATAATTTTAGGAATAAAGAAATCCGTTTTTGAACGAATTGTTGGTGAATAAAAAAGCAGAATGCTAAATAAAAAAATCAGAAGCGCGCCTAAAGCGCTCACCCAGGCGCCTCTTGAGCCAGAAAAAATAATAGCCATTAAACATACGATTAAAAGAAAATAACCGAGATATAATTTTTTTTTAGCGTGTTTCGTGAAAATCATTGCTAATAAAAAAGGTAAAGAAAGAACGCAAAAAAGAGCGAAAGAATGAGAGTCGGGAAAGATAGAAAACATTCGCAAGGTTGGCGACTGGTAAGCGTAATAAGAAAACCATGTATTGCTGTAAGACAAAAGTTCGCTTAAATTTTGTCCGTAAAAAACGGAAATAACCTGCCTGTCCCAAAAATGCCAAAATGAATGCAGGGGAATAAAAAAAACAACGATTAATTGGGTAAAACCGATGGCCAGAGTCAAGCCAACTGCGACCTTGAGCGCGCTTAATATTTCGGAAACAGCTTCTTTGTTTTTATTAATCAAATTGCGAATAATTAAAAACAAAAGAAAAACATTAATTAGAAAAATAAATTTTTTGGCGCCGATCCAAAGATCATCCGCGACAAAAAGAGAGAGAGCGCCAATGATTAAAAAGACGCCCACTAAATATTCAATCAAACCATGCTTTAGATTCTCTTTTAGACGCCACTTTCCTAAACTGTTTTTAACCAAATTAATTGATACGCCTTGTCTAAAAAACAAAACAAGAAATAAAACAACTAACAAAATCCGCCAGTTTGCCATATAATCAAAATTTTCGGTTAATGGCAAGGCGACAAACAAAGGGATAGAAGCGATAAAAACCCAAAAAGAATCCTTTAAGGGAGCGAAAATGAAATAAAAAATCATCAAGCCGGTCAAAAACAAACTTGCTTCTCGAGGGACGACGCCAAATACCATTAAAAAAATAACCGCCAATTCGGCTAAAAGAATAGTTATGTTTTTTGCCTTTGATGAATTCATGTAAGTTTAGTATCCCTTCAACTTAACCGCGTTTTCGTGTTGGCGAATTCTTTCTAACGCTTTCGCTTCTATTTGCCTGATTCGCTCTCTTGTCACGCCAAATTCATGTCCGACTTCTTCTAATGTGTGGGTAATATTATCTTTTAGCCCAAAACGCATTTCTAAAATTTTCTGTTCTCGCAAAGACAAGTCAACTAAAATTTCTTTTAATCGTTTTTTAAGCATTTTTCTCGCCGCGACTTTGGCGGGAGAAATTGTTTTTTTATCTTCAACAAACGCCCCCAAATTACTGTCTTCTTCGTCGTCGCCTACGGGCGCTTCTAAAGAAATTGTCTCTTGGGAAATTTTCATAATTTGCCTAACTTTTTCGATGGTCTCTTCCATTTCAACGGCGACTTCGTCAGGCAGGGGTTCTCTCCCTAAATCTTGAAGAAGTCGTCTTCTGATTTGAGTATATTTGCTAATCGTCTCAACCATATGAACTGGAATTCTAATTGTTCGCGATTGGTCGGCAAGCGCGCGCGTCACCGCTTGGCGAATCCACCAGGTGGCGTAAGTGGAAAACTTATACCCCTTATGATAATCAAATTTTTCAACTGCCTTAAAAAGACCAATATTGCCCTCTTGGATTAAATCAAGCAAACTTAAACTTCGGCTTCGTCCAGCGTATCTTTTGGCGATACTCACGACCAGTCGCAAATTCGCTTGAGTTAAGTTTTGTCTTGATTCTTCATCTCCTCGTTCAATCCCTTTAGCGAGTTTGACTTCTTCTTGCGCGGTCAACAGCGGAATCCGCCCAATTTCTCGCAAATACATTTGAACATTGTCAAACGATTCCATCCGAAGAGGGATTTTATCTTTGTCCACCTTTTTGACTTCATTGGACGCGTCCAAAAAATCAACTGATTCAACGACTTTTATACTTACATCCTTCAAGCGATCATAAACCCTTTCCAGTCCATCAATATCGTCCTCTACTTTGGGGATTATTCGCAACAATTCAGAGTTTGTGACAAACCCCTTTTCCTTGCCTTTCTGAATTAATTCTTCAATTTGCTTTTCGGTGATGAGCTCTTTTTTCGCCCGAGGTTTTCTTGGTTTTTTTCTAATAGCTTTTTTTTGAGCTGTCTTTTTTGTTTTGGTCATTGTATTTTATTAAATTTTTCAGTTAATTGTTTTAATAATGACTGGTCTCCCCTATTCTCCGCTTCTTTAATATCCAGCGATAACTTATTTCTTTTTTTCCTTAAATATCGATCTTTTAATTGATCAAAACAAAACTCCATTTCTTTCTCTGGATTAAAGTCCTCCCGCATATCTTTTCGCGCTTCTATCATAAAAGTTAAATAATTTGTTTTTTCAAACAAATCCAGCGGCAAATTGTTTTTAAGATTTTTTAAGTCCTTTTTCCAACCAGCGTCTGTTTTTAGCGCTTCAAATATTTGTTTCAACTCCAAACGCGCGAATAAACCGTTCGCTTCGTCTTTGTACTTTTCAAAATGTTCGGGGTGAGACAAAACAAGGCCGATTGTGTATTCTTCAGAATCAAATAATGTCGGGTTCAGGTTGGTTTCTTCTTGAGAAAACTTTTTTTCTGTTTTAACCTTATCCATTTCTTCAATTAAAGCCGCTTCTTGAATTTTCAACCGCGCCGCCAATTCCTGAAGCCAATGCGCCTGTTCAACTTTATTAGAAATCTTTTTGAGAACCGGCAAAATAATTCCGCTAATTTCTTTTTTACCGTTCACTGTTTCTTTGTCGTTTTTTGAAAAAGCGCCGTCAAAATAAAACGCGACCAATTCCTCCGCTTCGCCAATCGCTTTTTCCCAGACATGAGCGTCTTTTCTGATGCAATCCGCTGGGTCTTGATTATCGGGCAAAACAATGACTTTGGCGTTAAAACCAAATTGAAGAGCCAAGTCAACTCCTCTTTTTGTCGCCATCTCTCCAGCTGTGTCCATATCAAAAGCCGTTGTTAAATTTTCTGTATATCGCTTAATAATTCTCAATTGTTGTTCCGTGAGGGCGGTTCCAGAACTAGCGACCGCGTTCTTAACTCCCGCTTGATGCGACATAATTACATCTGTTTGTCCTTCCACTAAAATACAAACATCTTTTTGCCGAATGTCAACTTTCGCCTTGTCTAATCCATATAAAATACAACTCTTATCGTAAATAAGCGTATTGGGAGTATTAATATATTTTCCCATGCGCGCGTCAGGATTTTTAGGATTTTCTCGCCCCGTAAATCCGACAACCGCACCATTAAGATCGTTAATAGGGAAAATAATTCTATCGCGAAAACGATCGTAATAATTTTTACCTTGGACGGCTAAGCCAGTTTTCAAAATACTATCATCAGCGTAGCCGCGACCGCTTAAAAAATCAAAGAGTGATTGCCAGCCCCTGGGCGCGTATCCGATTTGCCATTCTTTAATTGTGTCTAAATGGAGACCTCTCTCAACAAGATAATCCCTCATTTCCTTTCCTGTCTTGCTTTCTTCCAACTGCTTCACAAAAAAACGGTTGGCTAAATCGCAAATTTCATAAAGGAGTGTCTTTTCAGTTCTAAATTTTTCGGCAAATTTGGTATCTGTTTTTTTTAATTCCACTCCCGCTTTTTGAGCTAAAGTCCGCAAAGCGTCGCCAAATTCCAACCCCTCCATCTCCATGACAAAATCAAAAATACTCCCCCCTTTGCCGCATCCGAAACAGTGCCACATCTGCTTTTCGGGAGAAACCATAAAAGAAGGCGTTTTCTCCGCGTGAAAAGGGCAATTCGCGCGATAATTCCGCCCCGTCTTCTGCAGGCGGATATATCCCTGAATCACATCCACAATATCCAATCGGTTTTTAATTTCATCTATTGGAGAATCAATCATAGGTTATTTTTTCAAATAAAACTTTCTTTTCTTCTCCTCAAACTTTTCAATCGCGTATCGCAGCATTGTTCTCGGCATTTTTCTGTAATGTTTTTTTAAAAACCGTTCTTCTGTTTTTTGGTCCCTGTTTCCAACTTCCCTCAACATCCAACCAACCGCTTTGTGAATTAAATCATGCTTATCCTCCAAAAGCGCTTCCGAAATTTTGAGCGTGTCTTCAAAGTCGTTGTTTTTAATAAAATGGTAAGTAGATAAAATAGAAATTCTTCTTTTCCACAAATTAGGCGACTTGGCTAATTTATATAAAATTCTTCTGTTTTTGTTTAGTAAATAGTCCCCTACAATCTGCGGCGCGGACGAATCCACTAAATCCCAGTTATTGACATTCTCTATGTTTTTTAAGTAAAAGTCAAAAATCTTTTTTTGACCCTTCGCGTCCGATTTTTTGTATTGGAGAATTAAAATATATAAAGCGACTGACCGATGGTCGTGAATCTTGCTCAAAAGCAATTTCCGCAAATCCCCCATCCCTAAATCAGCGTATTTTTTCGCGCATAATCGTTGTTTCGGCGCGCCAACCCCCAAAAAAACATCGCCCTCCCCATACTCCCCCTTTCCTGTCTTAAAAAACCTCGCCGAAACCTCCGCCCGTCTTTTATCCCCCGCTTTTCGCAATTCGTTTTTTAATTGATTCAGCATTTTTTAGAGCGGAGAGAGCGGGAGTCGAACCCGCGATACCTTTCGGTATACGCGCTTTCCAAGCGCGCGCAATCGGCCACTATGCGACCTCTCCTTATATAAACAATAGCCGTTACAAATGTTCAACCAGTTTCTTTTTTAATTTTTCTAATTCCGAAGAGTCCAAAGGATCGCCTGAAACGCGCTTCAGGCGGCTAATTTCTTTTTCTAATTCACCCTTCGTCAAGCCGTCCTCTAAAGCTCTTTGGAAAGCGCCTTCGGTGTAGGCTCGCTCAGATTCAGACAATTCAGGAACGCTTCGCAATATCTTCTTAAATTCGTCCCGATATATTTTTTTACCGTCAGAAAAAAATAATCCCATATTATTACACCTCCATTCCCCTTAAAATTTTAACTCTTTCTTCTATCGGGGGGTGGGTCATGAATAGTTTGCTTACTTTTTTGCCTTTGAAGGGATTGGCAATATACATATGAGCAGTTGCTTTGTTGGCTACTTTTAGAGGGGTCGCGTCTTTGGATATTTTTTCGAGCGCTTTTGCCAGCCCTTCGGGATAGCGCGTCAACAAAGCGCCATTGGCGTCGGCCAAAAATTCTCTTTTTCGGGAAATGGTCATTTGGATTAAGAGAGCGATGAGCGGCGATAAAATCGCGAGAATAATTCCAACGACCGCCATAATCGCGCCAAGTCGTCCGCCGCCATCATTGCTCCTCCGTCTGCCGCCAAAAATACTCCAGCGCAGAAACCAATTAGAAAGTAAAGCGACCAATCCGACCAAAACAACGACAACCGTTTGCAAAAGAATGTCCCTATTTCCGATGTGGCTCATTTCATGCGCCAAAACCCCTTCCAATTCTGATTTTTCCAATTTTTCCAAAAGCCCTCTCGTCACAGCGACAACGGCATGCTCCGGATCGCGTCCCGTCGCGAAAGCGTTCGGCGACGCCTCATCAATAATGTAAATTTTGGGCAAAGGCAATCCCGCCGTAATAGCGAGATTTTCAACCAAGCGATACAATTCCGGGCTGTCGCTCTTTTTAATTTCCCTCGCTTTGCTGATTTTCAAAACAATTTTGTCCGAATACCAATAAGACGAAAAACTCATCGCTGAACTGAAAATAACCGCAGCGACCAAAATAACCGGACTCTCAAACTGATAACTAAAAATCCAGCCGAGCCCGATGATAAAAATCAAAAAAAGCGAAATCAAAACCCAGGTCTTCCGGATATTGCTGTCTTTTTGAGTGTAAAGAGTAGCCATTTATTAGAAACTGACTTTGACCGGCTCCCTTTCCGCTTCGTTTTCTGTCTCAAAGAAATCTCTTTTCTTAAAGCCGAGCGCCCCAGCGATTAAGTTGTTGGGGAATTGTTGAATTTTAATATTGATGTCGCGGACATTGCCGTTGTAAAATCGGCGCGACGCTTGGATTTTGTCTTCGGTGTCGGTCAATTCTCTTTGCAGTTCCAAAAAATTTTCGTTCGCTTTCAAATCGGGATAATTTTCTGACACGGCGAATAATGATTTCAAAGTTCCCGACAAAATGTTTTCTTTTTCCGCTTTTTCGTTTGGATTTTCCGCGCCCATCGCCGCCGTTCGGGCTTGTGTTACTTTCTCAAAAAGCGTTTTTTCATGCGCGGCGTATCCCTTAACCGTTTCAATCAAATTAGGAATTAAATCATATCTCCTTTTTAATTGAACATCTATATCGGACCACGCTTCGTCTGTTCTGTTTCTCATCTTAATCAAGCCGTTATAGATGGCGATTAACCACAGAACAACAACAACCGCTAAAATAATTATAACCCACAAAATTGTTGGCATATTTTTTTATTCCCCAAAAACCAAATCTAACTTTTTTCAAAAAATTAAAGCCAATTTAAGAGGTGTTTTTATCGCTTCTTTTACCGCCATTATACTTCCAAAAACATATTTTCGCAACTAAAAAGTGTTCAACGTTGAACGTTGAACACTTTTAGGTTTGACCTCAATTAAAGAAAATTACATCATTCCTGGCATTCCGCCACCCATTCCTCCGCCCATGGGCGAGCCACAGGTGTGTTTTGGCGCGGGCAAGTCAGTAATGACGCATTCTGTCGTCAAAAGCATTGCCGCGGCTGAAGCGGCGTTCTCAAGCGCCGCGCGAACAACTTTCGTCGGGTCAATTACGCCCGCTGCGAAAAGGTCTTCGTATTTATTAGTCGCCGCGTTATATCCATAAGCGCCCTTGTTCTTCTTAATCGCGTCAACAACAACCGAACCGTCTTGTCCGGCGTTATTGGCGATTTGCCTCAACGGCTCTTCAAGCGCTTTCTTCAAAATAGCCAGCCCGATTTTTTCCTCTCCTTTCGCTTTAACTTCATCCAGCGCCGACAATGCTCTGATCAGCGCGACGCCTCCGCCTGGAACAATTCCTTCCGCGACTGCCGCTTTCGTCGCCGCCAATGCGTCGTCTGTTTTGGCTTTTTTATATTTTTGTTCTGTTTCGGTCGCAGCGCCAACTTTAATCACTGCCACACCGCCTGACAATTTTGCCAGCCGTTCCTGTAATTTTTCTTTATCAAAATCAGAATCGCTTTTGCTTAATTCCATTTTAATTTGATTAATTCTCGCCTCAATTTCCGACTTGCCTCCCTGCCCTTCAACAATCGTCGTGGTTTCTTTATCAGTAATGACTTTGCGCGCGCGTCCAAGCATTTTTAATTCGGCGCTTTCCAGTTTAAGTCCGACTTCTTCGGAAATAACTTGCCCGCCCGTCAAAACGGCGATATCCTCCAACATCTCTTTGCGGCGATCGCCAAACCCAGGCGCTTTAACTGCCAAAGCGTTAAAAGTCCCTCTCAATCGGTTCACAACCAAAGTCGCCAAAGCGTCTCCGTCAACATCCTCGGCGATAATGACGACATCCTTTTTGCCGCTTTGAGTAATTTTTTCCAAAAGGGGCAAAATTTCTTGAATGCTTGAAATTTTCTTATCCGTGATTAAAATATACGGGTCGTCGTATTCCGCTTGCATTTTTTCGGTATTTGTGACCATATAGGCGGAAATATATCCTTTGTCAATTCTCATTCCTTTGACGATCTCTTGGGACATGCCAAGTGTTTGCGACTCTTCAACTGTCACAACGCCGTCTTTGCCGATTTGCTGGATAACTTCGGCGATCATATTGCCGATTTCAGAATCCTCGGCTGAAATAGTCGCAACCTGCGCGATTTCCGCTTTCCCGGCAATTTTTTTTGACATCTTTTTTAATTCGCTCACCACCGCCTTAACGCCTTTTTCAATTCCCTTCTTTAACGCCAAAGGATTAGCGCCCGCCGTCACATTTCTCAAACCCTGCGTCACAATCGCTTGCGTTAAAATAGTCGCCGTGGTTGTTCCATCGCCCGCCATATCATTGGTTTTGCTGGCAACTTCTTTAATAATCTCCGCGCCAATATTTTCAAATTTATTCTCCAATTCAATTTCCTTGGCAATCGTCACGCCATCGTTGGTAATTTCCGGAGAACCAAAACCCCTGTCTAAAACGACATTGCGTCCCTTGGGACCTAAGGTCACTTTAACGGCATTAGCTAATTTATCAACACCCTTTTTAAGCAGGTGTCTGGCTTGTTCGTCAAATTTAATTTGTTTTGCCATAATTTTTTTATTTATTTATTTCTCTAAAATCGCCAAAATATCTTCTTCTCTGGCTATTAAATATTCTTTTTTATCTATTTTAATTTCGCTCGGGCCATATTTGGCAAAAAGAACGATGTCGCCTTTCTTAACGCTCATTGGCTTTTTGGGTTTGCCTGGTCCAACCGCGACCACCTTGCCTTGCTCCGATTTTTCTTTATCGGCTGTGTCAGGCAAAATAATACCCGAAGCCGTTTTGTCCTCAACCGAAATTGGTTCAATGAGAACTCTATCAGATAATGGTTTGATTTTCATAAACTAATAAGCGAAAAACAACAAACGATAAATAAAACACAATTATTTGCCGCCCGTCATTCTCCGCTTCTTTAATATTTTTACACTGCCAATCCTGAATCCTTTTCCTCGCCTAATTCGCTCAATCTTAATTGACGTATTTTTTGATTATACTTTTCTAAAATTAATTTTTCGGGCGAGACCGGATGAAATTCCAACTGCTCATCATTAAAAAACACCCTGCCTCCTTTTTGATTAGTCAGGGGATCTTTTTTAATCCGCCCTTCTTGAAATCTCTTCAAGAGTAATTCTAACTTATCACCTACCTTATTGTCAAGAATTGATTCAATCGCTTTTCTAAAAAAACCCAATAAATAACTCGTTTTTACGCTTCTTAAATATCCCTTCTTGGCAAGCGGATAAAAAAGTAAATAGTCCCCGACCCAAGAATTTTCTTCCTGAAACTTGCGATACAAGAAAGGCGGTTTTTCCTCCCAGATAGGCGTCAAGCGCGCGTAGGTCTGGGCATTATACAAACTTTGAAAAGGAATTTTGAGCGATTTATCGGTTAAGTAATGATTGAGGCAAAACCGATTTTTGGTCAAATTATTATGCCGCCTCTGCCCGATTAAATGGATAAACAAAGTCGTCAGCCCTCGACAAGTCCAGATTCTGCCAAACTTGGAAACAATCAAAAGGTCTATATCTGATTTGTCTTTCGTATTGTTCATCGCCAAAGAGCCACTTACCATAATTAATTTAATAAAAGGAATTAATTGCAAGAAATAGATAACGCGTCGCGCCTTCTTCCACTTCTTATCCGCTATTTTCTGCCTTTCAATTCTTTCCTCAACAATCCCCTCTCGCCCGCGGAGAAAATAAAGCCCGTTTTTCTCGCCAATCGCTTTTTTTAATTCTCGGCTATTTTCCAACGCATTACAAAACGGGGACAAAAAAGATGGGGACAGTCCCCCGTCTTCGGGGGCTGCCCCCATCTTCTGACAATTTATCCCATATCTAAAAATCTCCCAACCATTAAGCGGTCTGTCTAAAACATCATAATAAACAAGAGTCGCCAAAACTGACTTTTCTAAATGGGTCATATAATTATATTATACCTTATCCTGACCAAACAAAAAAGGCGCTCGGTTTTTTACCAAGCGCCCAGTTTTATTCCCAAAATCCCGAAAAATCCATATCTTCAGGATAAGGATACGGCGGCTGTCCAAATATCGCCACCCATTCTCTGCCCTTCCCAAGATCGGTAGTAATAGGAACCCCCGCCCGACACAGTGGACATGGCGCTTCTCTTAAATCATATTGCTCCAACTTTTTAGCGAAATATGGATAGTATTGTTCTACTCCTAACGATTCAGCCGTCTGTCCGCCCCTGTCAACAAAACAAGTCGCCGCTATAATATTTCCATTAACCGCGTTTCGGAAAAGTTTAGCGACTTCCTTTATTGTCGCGCCGTTGTCAACAATATTGTCATGGATGATAAAAGCGGTGTTTTGATAATATCCCAATAGTTTATCTGGAATTATATGATAATCTTGACCTTCATTATCCCTAACCAGTTGGGTTCGGGCAGGGAAAAATGGAATGCGGATGACCGATTCAAAGAACGCGGCCAATGACAAACTAAACGGAATTGCCCCGTAGGCCGGACCGATAATCCCAACTTTTTTTACCCCGTTAAATCCTAGACCTAAAGTTAAGGCATTAGCCCCGACCCGATCAATAAGACTTATCAGTTTTTTCGCTCCCATTTTCGGAAATTGCTCTTTGTTGATATAAAGATTACCATGGGCATAACCCTCCTCATAAACAAAATGCCCTTCAGCAACCACACCCGTCTCTTTAATAAACTCACCTGTTCCAGTCATAATTTCTCACTTCCCCTTTCTACAAAAACTCATTAATCTGATCTCTCAATTCTTTGGCTTTTTGCGCGGCCGCGGCGGCGAAGTCGTCTCCTTGGCTGGCAAAAGTAATGCCTGATGAAGAATTAATAGCAATAGAGCCGGGACCCATATAAGCAGCTCTAACGGTTTCTTCAATAAATCCGCCCTGGGTTCCAATTCCCGGAATTAGGAACCATAATCTATTGCCGACAACTACCCTGGCGCGGGATAAATGCTCTGAAAAAATCTTTCCAGAGCCCTTCGGATATTCGTGAGCTGCCGCCATAACTAATCCTGCGTTTTCCACAATCCCCAAACCTTCAGCCCATTCTAATATACGACGGGCCATAAAAAGCCAATACGGCCACTCTTGTTCAGTCATTATATCCTGAACTTCTCTCGCGGAAGGATTACTGGTATAACACAGGCCCACAATCGCCCTTCCAAGATGTTCTTTATCAACAAGATACTCCATACAATCTTTCCCCATATACGGAGAAAAATTCATCCCATCAACACCATCAATCTCAAAATGAGCAATCTTGTATCGCTGTTGCGTCCGACCAATATCGCCTCGTTTGCAGTCCAAAAAAACAGGAATGTCGGGATATTTGTGATGAATATAATCCACTATAAATCGCAAAATATTATGACCATCTGGTAATGCTTCGTAGTGCGCCTTTTGCGGTTTGAACATTGAAGCAAATGGAGCAGTAGCATCAACTATATCTCTTAACCACAACTCAACGGCGCTATTCAGATACCTTCTATCAATCCTTTTAGCATAAAGATTAGGAAGTTTCTCTACTAACGGGTCAAGTCCCACGCAAACCAAAGAACTAATTTTTTCTTGGCGTTCTGCCAACATTTCTCTGAAATTTCGCATAACACTCCTCCTTTATTTAAAAGTTAAGGAACTATTTATTTGCGATTATTCTACCAATATTGATGAATTAGTCAATGTTTTACCTTATTTTTGCCTTTAATCCTAAAACAAAAAGGCGTCCAGTTTTATTTTTTAAAACCGAACGCCTGCGCTGAAATTAATTTTTTCCAGTTAGTTCCCTCCAGTGACTTTTGGGCCGATATCTTAGAGATCCTGCTTTACATAACGGGCAATTTTCTGGACTAACTGTCCAAACTTCTTTTTCAATCAAAGCTATCGCTTTCTGTTCTCCATAATCAACTGGCAGTTTTGATGGTCTGTGAATTAGGATACCAATTTCTGGCAAAAAATTCACCGGTTCAGTATTGCCTTCCTCTACTGCTCGCCGCACTTCCTTAAATGTTCCACTAGTGGTAACAAGTTCTTCTATTTGAAGAATAGTTGCTCCAGCTGGAATAGTCATTCGCCGCCAAATCATTCTTTTGCCCTTCTGGTCAGTCGGATCTTTTTCAGTAAAGGCATGGACAGCGCCAATGGCCTTGGCTACTTCATAAGAAAAAGTAATAGCCGAATAAGGGGAACCAATAGTCCAGTCCACCTTATTTACTCCGTTCTGTTTTAGTTTCCGAACAAGTTCCTGAGCTAAATTTTCGTTTAGATATGGATATTTTAGAACTTCAGAGCAATTAAAATATCCATTACTACATAGACCCGAAGTTAATTCCGCATGCGGTTTTTTGGAATTGCCATCGTGAATCCATACTGCGTTGCATTTATCAAACCAACCAAGGATCATCTCTGGATCCATAGTGCCTTCATCCATAATTCTACCTCCCCATATCTCTTCTTACAAACATTGTTGGTCGCCATGGATATTGAATAAAAACAGAGCCAAAACTAATTGCCTTCGCGCCAATTTGCCTTAATCTTTCAATGTCCTGAAATTCCCATACACTCGGTCCAATTACCGGAATTGAAGTTAGTTCAATAATTTCCCTAAGAAATTTCCACGTAAACGGTTGAGCTACTCTCCCTGAAACGCCGCCATCGCTCAAACGAAATAACGGACTTTTTTGGTTAGGAAAAGCAGTTTTCCAAGGAACGCTGTTAATATCAATAGCTTCAACTAATCCTTTTATCCGAGGAAGAATTGCTTTAATATTATGAACAACTGAAAGTTTAAGAAAAATTGGAAATCGGCTTACTTCTTTTACTGCTTGGCATCCTTTAATAATTTTTCTAGTATTTTTCAACCAATCACTTTCGGTGTTGGGGCAAGAAGCGTTAATTTCCAAACCAACCAAGTCAAAATCATTTAATATAATGGCCATTTCGGCAAGCTCTTGAATGTTATCCGAAAGAATAGAGCCAACTATAGGAATTTTCTTCCTATCAACTTTTGGACCAATTTTTTGACGCCACCATTTAATCCCTGGATTAGTCAGTCCTGCGGCATTCACAACGCCGCCCGGCAAAAAACGAATACACCTAAACGGATTATGCCAGCGTAAATTTCCTTTTTTAGGTTTATAAGTAAGAGTTTTGATAACAACCGTGAAAAGAGACGGATCAAACAACTCAACCCATTTCAAAGACCATTCCCATGGCCATCCGGCCCCATCAAAACCTAATGCCCCGCTCGCCGCGACATACTCAAACCGATGACCATTGGAAAGTTGTATCATTTCTTCACCTCCTTTTCAATATTCAAAAGTTAAGGAACTATTTATTTGCGATTATTCTACCAACATTGACGAATTAGTCAATCCCAAAACAACCGCTTGGGCGATTCTATCGCTGATAATTGATTTTTCGCTTGGGATGACTTTAAATTTTTTAATATCAGACAAGTTGATTTTATTTTTCTTCAAAAATTTATCCAATTCAACCAAAAGCGTTTCGCTTAATTGATAAAGGCCGTCCCATTTATGGACGGCGATTTGCTTTTTACCCAGTTTAAGAACCAAGCAAAGTTTTTCTCCTGACAAATCAATAATTAAAGTCATTTCTCTTTTCTTTTTTTTTCTAATTCCCTAATACCATTTTCGCTAAAGCCAAAATGATGAGCGATTTCGTGCCAGACAGTATTTTTTACTAAATCAATTATTTCTTTTTCGGACTTGGCCGATTTTTCTATTGGTTTCTGAAAAATACTGATTTTATCTGGCAAAATATTGCCAAAACCCCTGCCCCATGCTGTCTGCGGCACTCCGTGATATAATCCAAAAAGAGAGTTTGCGGATTTAAGTCCAAGATCTCGCATTTGCTCTGGAGACGCGCTTGGCTCCACAACAATCTCCACATTATCCATTTTTTGACGGATATGCTCTGGTATTTCCAAAATCGCTTTTTCGACTAATTTATTAAAATCATCTGTTCGCATACTATTAGGAAAAAATCTTAAACTTTGATCTTAAAAACCTTATTCCTTCGCTGAAAACCGCTTATCATTTTAACATCATCGCGCGAAACACCAAAATACTCCGCTAAAGCGTTCGCGACCGCCCGATTTGCCATCCCCTTAATCGGTTTCTCCTTAACCCAAATCTCAAAACTATCTTCAGATTTTTTAATAATTTCCTTCTTCCCCGCCGAAGGAAAAACCTTAACTTTAATAAGCATATAAATTTTCTATTTTTTGTGTATTATACACCGATACTTAATGAGCGCGCAATCTTGACAATTTATATAATATATACTATCATACCATTAGCACTTTAAAATATTAAACAAAAGGAGGAGGAAGAAATGAAAAAATCAATCGGTATCGCGGCAATGATGGTTGTGGTTTTGTTGTTTATCGCTCAAACGGCGCAAGCAATTCAACCTAATAACCTGCAAAACGCGGTCTTATCTTATCTTGACCAACCAGATTTTGCTGGAAAGGAGTTTTGGCAAAAACTAAGCAACACTAAAACAGAGATTGAAATGATAGATTTTTCTGAAGGAAATATTTATCTTTCAATTGACACTAATGATTACAGCAAAAAAATACTTGATTTAATCTGTATAAACCCTAAACAGATTGAATTCGGCAAAACAGAACAGGCCGACAGATATTTTTTCCGTTTGCCGATTGATAATCTTAAAATAGATTTATCAAAAAAGGTAAGATATCAATTTGGCAAAATCACTTATGATATTTCTATCCCTGAACTTTACGCCTTCATTTCCAACAGAAGCGTTTATGGCGGATACCTGAATGTTTTAAGAAGTATTGAAAATAACACTATTGCTATCTTTTTTAATCATGGCGCTTTTGTCGCTAAAAAAGGAGAAGTGTCATTGGAAAAACTGGCTTCCCGCATTACAGCTGGCGCAACCAGCAAAGAAGCCAAGGCCCAAAAACTGCTTGATTTTGTCACTGCGGAAATTGAATACGATTACGCGGAGGCATTGTCTAGCGCGGAAACGCTTAAAAGACCGAATGAAACTCTGATGACTAAACGGTCTGATTGTAGCGGCAAGGTTATTCTATACGCTTCATTATTAGAGCAAGCGGATATTGATTATCGATTGCTCTACATAGGCGACTCGTCGGTTGATCACATATCTGTGGCTGTTGAAGGCAGTTATCCTAATTCAAACAACCTTGAGTTTGAATTAGGAACAAAGAAATATAGTGTCGCCGAAACCACCATTGAAGAATTTAAAATCGGCAGAAGTATACCAGCGACCGTATTTGGTCATAAAATACGCCTATCTTATATTAAGTATATCCAAAAGCCGGGAAAGGATTCTAAAATCCTTGATGTAAAAACCGGCGAACCGTTGGAGTTCTATTAACAAAAACAAAGAGAGCTTAACCAGCTCTCTTTTTCATTTAAAATTATCCGCGTCAATTTCAATCCAATCGCGCGCATTCATATCCCATTTGAAGGCCGTCATCCTGCTTGTTTTTTCGTCCTTACTATAAACATATTCTTCCCCTGAACCTGAACCGATGCGGCGAGAAAAAAATGTTTTTTTATCAAGCACAACTGGTTTTGTCGTAAACTCTAACTTAACCCTGCCGATCGGGCTTTTAAAGGTAATATGTTCAACATCCACTCCCCCGCGTTCGTCCAAATGCTCGTTCCCAAAATCTTCCACCTCAAACTTATCCTTAATATCACCCACTAAATTTTCCCATTTTTCAGGCAACATATTTTTATTTTGATAATTCTTCTTTCGCCGCTTCCTCTCGATAGGCGCAATAATCGCATTCGCTGTTTGCCAAAGGAATTTTATTATTCATCATACACTTATGGGCGTCAACAATCGCTTTTTCCACCCAAAAATCATCACCCTTATACGGAATAATTTTCACATCAAATTCTAATTTCCCATCAAACGCTTTTACATCTTTTTTACCATTACAATAAACAAAATATCCCGTGTCTGAAATTTTCAAATCGTTTCGCCGTAAAAGCCATTGATAAATTTCCATCTGCCTCTTATATCCGTCCTGCCATTCCGCGTCTAAATTAACATCGCCATCCTTACTCGTCGCCTTATAGTCCACAACATAAACAATTTTTTCTTTATCAACCCATAAATCATCAACCGCTCCGGTAATAATTAAATTGGTCGGTTCATGAAAATATTGAACGCCCTTAAAATTTTCTCTCCATTCATTCAATTTTGGATGACTAAAAGGAATTAAATTCAAACAATATTCCTCCATAAAAGGATGCGCTTTATTCTCCGCCCGATGAATATCAAATTCTTTTTTAAGCAAAAAGTCCACCGCCGAGTTTAAACTAAAAGGATAACCGGGCGGCCTGCCGACGCCCAATCGCCGGTCAAGATAAAAACAGCGCGGACAAGACAAAAACAAGTCAATCTTTGAACGGCTTAATTTGAAAATATCCTTTGATTCCGGGTCAAAAAGATTATATTTTCTCTTTGGGTTATAGTATTGCGACATAATTACATCTTAAACATTTTCCGCGCGGCGAGCATTTGAATTTTCTTCATCGCCTCATTGGCGCAATTTTTGACCGCCTCCTCTTGTGATTCCTTGTTTAATTCCCCATTCAAAACAACTTCCTCTATTTCCATCTTGCCATTCACAACCACCTTGACGCCATTCTTCTCCGCTTCGGCTTTTTCTTTCCCAAGTTCGCCCTGCAACTCCTTTAATTTTTTTAACTCTTTTAATTTTTCAAACATAGTATTTATATTATATCACTTCTTATCCACATATTCAACCTTGACTTATTGTATGTTTACTATATACTTAGAATATTAAGACGAAAGGGAATCCAAACGGCTTGCTGCCTAAGGAGACTCTTTCTTTTTTTATTGTTTAATTTTTCTTTTAAATATCTGCGAAATTTTACTAAATTAACAATCCATGCCGGCCTGCTGGATTTTGTCCCCATATATAAATTCTGTCCATCTATAAATGCCAAATTGTTTTCAACTTTTTTCTTTCTCATATCCCCATTATACCAAAAAAACATTCTCTTGGCGATTTTTCCCGCAAAAAATCCCTTTAGCAAAATTCTGCCAAAGGGATTATTTTATTTTTTCCTCCTTTTGTTTCTAATTGTCTCTCTTTGAATAGAAAGCTGAAGCTCATAAAGTTCGTCCCATCTCCAACTTCTCTTTCGCCTTTTCTTCATTACCCCGGTTATCTTGCTTTCATCAAGAAAAACCTCTTTGATAAACTGAATTGCTTCATGCGGCGTCAAATTTCCGAAAATATCATGCCACCTGCTGTGAAATCTTCTCGGGAAAATTTTTACATTATCTGACTCATTTCCCCCGCCCCTACTCTCTGGAATGATATGATGCTTAGATGGTTCATTTTTTCCGTTTCTACCATTTTTTCTAGCCAAAATATCCTCCTTTATCTTTTATATTTTTAAGTTACTATTTTCTTATTCTCTCCCTATCACAATCATCACCTTTTCTATTTCCTCAATCGGCTCGTGATAACCGGTTGGATAATCTCTGATGGCATTAAATAAAATTTCTTCCTGATAACGATATTTTTCTCCTCTTATTGTTCCTGGGTCATTGACAATAAATTCCCCACTGTTCGCGTCATATCCCCAAATCACGATCATATGCCTTTCTGGTCCGGGCGGGGTAAAATATGGATTTCCCAATAATTGACCATTAGCCGGTATAATTACCACACTACCTTTCTCTATTTCGTTAATAATATCTTGAAGAACAATCTCTCTTTTCACTTCCGCGGCATTATATCCAAAATATCCTTTAATAATTCTTTCCATCGTGTCATAACTGGATGTATCTCTGTATTCGCCAAACTCTTTTTTTTGATAATCAGACATAGCGATAATTTCTTCTTTTGCCTCTTCTTCGTTCAGCCCCTTTCCTCTTGCCCAAGAAACGGCCATCAGAGAGGTCGCTTCTTCGCAACCGTCTTGAAATATTGGATTATTCCATTCAGCAAATGGCGCTTGAGGGATAAAAGGGACGTCAAATATCTCATAACTGTTTTCCAATAATATTTCTTCTTTTGTTGTTGCTACTACTGCTTCTTCTTTCTTCTCCTCCAAAGATTTTTTCGGAAAAAAGAAAAAAAATGCCATCAAAACAACGGCTAAAACAACAATCCAAACTATCTTATATCTCTTTAAAAAATTCTCCATCTTGCTTACCGCCAATAATTTTACTAACTATCATATTTTTTGGCCGCGCGCTTTATTAATGTTGAACTTGACCTAATCTTTCTGCCGCAACCATCTATTAACTTTATATTTAATTTTTTGCAAATTTCTGCTTCGGGGATATCGTTTAAATTTTTCCTGTCTCCGCCATTGGCAAAAATATCTGGCTTTATCTTTTGTAAAGACTTACAAACTGTTTGATCGTTGTCAATAGAAATAAAAACCTCATCAACCCATCTAATCGCTTTTAGTATTTCGGCTCGGTCTTTTTTATTCATAAAAGGAATACTGCCCTTTAATTTTACTTGCTTGTCATTATTTACTATTACTACCAAACAATCACCAAGCAATTTAGCTGTTTTAAGTAAATCTAAATGACCAATATGAAGCGGATTAAAGTATCCGCTTACAGCTACTATAATCTTTTTTTTCATATAAATATTTTTGCCCATTTTATAATTCCTCACCCAATAAAATTTTATATTTCCCAAAAAGATCTTTCATATTAATTTTTCTCTTTCAATCTTTTACTACTTTTTGGAGGTTGTAAATAATTTTTCCCACAGACGACTTTTTTGCCTGTTTTACTCTCTAATTCTTTTCTCGCGTTTTTAGCGATACGACCTCCTTTTCTGGCTGGCGTTTTGCTTTCTTCCAAACCCCTTGCTTCCATCGTTTCGGCTATTTGCCGAGTAGAAAGTTCTGCCAACGCTGTAAAAACCAACTCTGCGTCCGACATATGGTCGCGCAAGTTTTGCGTTTTTAATTTTTTCAAATTTTTATGCTCTTTGACCGACAAATCGCTCCATTCTTTGTGGATAATATTTGTTAAAATAGCGTATTCGTCTTTTTCTTTGACTTTGTTGTCTTTCCAATAATCAGTCAGTTTATTTCTGATTTCTTGCCCCATCATTCTTTGCTGTATCCACTTCTTGCTTCGTCCCATTCTTTGCCAATAATCCCGACTGCGATTTAACGCTTTTCCCGGATCATTCATTTCCTCTATTCTTTCATAACCGACTTTTGCCAGCCACAGTTTTACTGGCTCAGCTTTTGGCGACGGAACGGACTGGATGAGACGCAACAATGTTTCTACATCAGATGTATCAGTCAAATAAAATTTTCCATCTGCTGCCTCAAATTTCAGTTGGTGACAATTTGACACCGACTCGTTTCCCTCTTTTTTAAGTCTTTCTTTAAGTTTATTCCAATACTTTCTGGCAGTTTGATAATCGGCTTGTTGAATTAACGCTTGAATAATATCTACTACCGAAAAATACCATTTTTCTTTTTTCTCGTCCCAAAGACGGCGGATTTTTTGACCTTCAAAAATTGTAATTTGTTTATTGTTTATGCTTTTAATTGTTCTCATAAAATTTTATATTTCCCTAAAAAATCCTTCATACCCTCATTATACCAAAAAACCGCCCCCTTGGCGATTCCTAAAAAAGGTTCCTGACGCCTTTTTTGTCCCTACGGCTGGAAAATTTCCTCTGGCAGAAAACGGACTTGCTGGACTTCTGGAAATTGCTTGGCTGTCGCTTCAATCTGAAACCAAAGAATGCCCACGCGACAGGAACCGCCAACTGTTTTGTTTTTAGCGTCGTCAAATTCAAGAGTTAAAACCCCGTCCCTCAACAAAGCTCCTTTTAAAGAAAGCCCCTCCAACGGATATTCACTGTCAATTCCTTGAGCCCGCTCTTCGTCGGTTAATTCGCCCGAAAGCAAAAGTTTAATCGCATCTTGAATCGGCGTTTGGGTTATGGGAATTTCTCTTTCAACTGGCGCCAACCCTTCCCTACTACAAGCGATATTGCCCGATTCATCTCTATCTAGTTCTTGATTGTAATAATATAATTTTATAGGCGGAGTCTGTAATTGCCAGATAGAATAATTAAGATAACCGGCAAAACTGACCCAAAGAAGATACGGCAAAAGAAGAAGCGCCGCCTTCCATGAGATTTTGTAAAAAACAATGATTGTCCCAATAATCGCGAACCAGAGAAGGACGATGTCAATAAACGCCCAGCCGGGATTTTTTAATCCAAAAAAGATAATTGACCAAATCGCGTTCAAAAAAAGCTGAACACCAAACACGCCAAGCGCCATTTTTACATCTTTTCGCTCAAACCCTTTCTTCCATACCAAAAACGCGGCGACGCCCATGAGAAAATACAATGTCGTCCACGCGGGACCAAAAACCCAACTTGGAGGATTGAATGCCGGTTTCGCGAGCCCAGCATACCAAACAGGTATCGCCGAAACGGTAAATACCGAGCCGATAATCCCGGCAATTTCGCAAACTCCAACAGCAATAATCAATTTTAAAACATTATTTAACTTCATAATACTAAAATTTAACAAGTCAAATGTAAGCCAAATATTACTTTTTTTCTAAACAAAGCCGATTAAAAATTTGAACAGCTTTTTCTGTTGGCTCAGCAATCAACTCAATCCCCTGTTTTTCTAAATATTCTTCTGTTTCTTTTAAAACTTTCATCAATCCAGGAGTCCCAGCGCCAATAATCAAAACATCCGGTCCTTCATCAACCGCTTCTTTTATATCATCAATACAAACCTCATGCCCTTGCTTCCGCCACCATTTCTTTACTTTGTTAGGATAAATAATAATATCAGCATCATATCTTTTCCCATCAATCATTATCTCGCCAAAATTGTAAGAATCTATGTGCATGTTTTTATTATACCAAAAAACCGCCCCCTTGGCGATTTTTATAGTTGACAAAAAATATTAATATGATAGAATCACGACAGTACTTTTTTAATTAACCCTAACAAAAGGAGGAAAAAATGGGAGATAACAAACCTTTCGTACCACTTAAAGACGGCTTTGGGATTCAGCCTATGGGTCCATCCCCATTAGGTAACGGCGATATGCACGACACTTTTAAAAGCGACCGAGAAGGCAATATTTCTAAAGGACATACTACCGTCAGAATTCCTGGCGGGAAAACAGCCCACATGCCCTGGACCCCAAAATAGGCCGGCGTTAACTTAAAAGGAGCTCAAAATAACGAGCTCCTTTTTTCATTTCCCGCAAATCCCCTTTATCTCCCGCGCTAATTCAGGAAATTCCGGCTGATTAAAATGACCTCTATCCTTAAATATTCTCACAGTCGCGTCGGGTAAATCTTTTTGATATTTCCCGAGGTCAAGATAAGGAACAACCGGGTCGTCTTCGCTATGATAAATAAATATCTTGCCGCCTTGCCCCTTAAACTTTTTTAAATTATTTAATATAACGAAATCTCCCAACGGCTCTTCAATATCTTTTTCATCATACGGTGGAGCAATCAAAATTGAAGCGCGAATTTTCTTTGGAAATTTGTTTTCCGAAAGATATTTCGCCAAAAATACCCCGCCTAAAGAATGACCAATTAAAACAACATTATCATCTAATAAACGAGCGATTTTCCTAAACAACATTTTCCATTCGGCATATTTAGAATTCATCGGATTTGGCATTTTCAGCAATAAAACATCAAATCTATTTCCAAGTTCCTCTCGCAAAGTATCTTTCCATCCTATTTTTCTATACCTATCTAAGTCAACTTTCAAAAATTTCAAAAACGACAGATAATCCTTATCTGTTTCAAAAGCAGAACCACCATGAATCACAACAATTTGCTTTGTCATATTATATTATTTTTTATAACCCGTTCCCTCTCTCAATTTGCTCGGCTGACTTTAAAATAATCTCCGGCTTGCCTCCATATTCCTCAACTTCGCCTCTTATCCTAACCATCTGACTTGAATAATATTTTTCCGGATTTTGAACAAATTCATCCAAATCAGAACTGAAAATCACCCCGACAAAACATTGTTCAGGATAAGCGTCTTCAAAATTCAAAAAAACCGTATTGGTTTGGGAGCGATAACCATCAGCCACCCACCCCTCAACAATCACCTCTTGCCCATAATATTGAGCAGACGAACAAGCGTCAATTACTTTCAAACCAGTTAATTCAGAAGTTAATTTTGACCAGTTATAATTTCCATCCCTGTTAATCGACTCCGCTCCTTGTCCGCTCCACTTGCAACCAACCTTATTTTCAATAGCGACTCCTTCCGCCAAAGCAATTTCTGATTGATATTTGCTCCCCTCATAAGAAGCGCGAGCCACAACCAGCCCCTCCTGAACCATTTTCAACCCAATATTAACATCATCCACGAAAACATATCGCAAATATCGGCACCACTGGTCCAAATCATCCCCGCCCATCTCCAAAACCGCCTCCTTGCCCAAAACCAGTTCCTCCAATCGCTCTTGAGCCGCCCCATAGCACGGCTTGCCCCTTTCATCCGCGTCAAACCACAAAAGACGGACTGAATAACCACCCTCAATCAAAACCGTGTCCCCGTCAATCACTTTCGTCACCATCCGAACCGCTCCATCCTCCAATTTCGGCGTATCAGAACAACCACCGCTCTCTTGCGCTAAATCATCATCAATCAATCTTTCAGAATAAAAAAACCAAACAACCCCGCCCACAACCAAAACCCCAACCATTGCCGACAAAACTATTTTATATTTTATTAAAAACTTTTTCATATCTTGACCCATACCCCCATTATACCAAAAAACCGCTGTTTAGGCGATTTTTTTTATAGTTCTTCAAGCGCGTTAAGTAAAGAGGACACCCCTCGCCGCGAGGGGTGTCCTCTTATTTCTCATTTTTTCCCAAAAAGTTTCCTGTCGCCTCCCCTCCCCGTCATTGCGGGCTTGCCGCGCCCGCCTCTGGAGGGACCCGCAATCCAGACCCTCTTTCTCTCCCTCTTTTTTCAGAATACGGAGCAAAAATTGTTATTGACAGTATAGCGCTTTATGAGTTATACTTTTTAAAAAATAAATCATATTATAACAAGTAAAGTTCTTTAAAAGGAGGTGGTAATTATGACAAAGAAAAAATATCCTTGTCCAAGATGTGGGAAAGAGGTTTCTATAAGCGAAAGTAAGGTGTCACCGATTGGATTTCTTCCTGATTTGCCCTCGTTGGCGAGCGCAAATATAATTTTTGGGACAGCTTCCAAGGAAGAGAAAAAGCGGCATGACGAAAAATTGGAAAGATATTATGGAGAAAACTGCTGGTGCAAGAAGTGCCATAATATAATTAGGAAAAAATATCTAAAGAATCCCCAAATGTTTTGACATTTTTATTAACCGCAAACAAAAGGAGGCAAAAAGTGGGAGATAACAAACCTTTCGTACCGCTAAAAAATGGCTTTGGGATCCAACCTATGGGACCATCCCCATTAGGCGATGGCGACATGCACGATACTTTCAAAAGCGACAGCGACGGCAACATTTCTGAAGGACATACCACTGTCCGAATCCCCGGTGGAAAAAAGATTCATATGCCATGGAACCCGAAATAATTCCTAAACAAGGAGTCCAACAGGACAAGGAGCTCAAAAACAACGAACTCCTTTTTCTATACCAAAAAACCGCCCTCTTGGCGATTTTTTAACATGATAAAAAAGGTTAGACCTTTCGAGTAGAGACATTTCTTAAGGTCTCGCTCAGAAGGTCTGACCTTTTTTCACCCCCTGTATTTCTCCCCAAACCCCCTCTAAATCTTTTACTCCCCCTTATCCTCCCTAAACCTATTCCTAAGATATTCCTTTTCTAATTTCAAAGATTTTATCTTAATCTCTTTTTATTTCTTTTGGGATTGACAAAGATAAAATAAAAAGCCACAATAAAGAAAGTATGAGATATGTTCTTTAACCGTTGAATAATACCGAAGATAAAAAAGGAGGTCCCTGATGATATCTAATCTTAGAAGCCCTATATATGTTCAAATAGAAATAACTTCTAATTGCAACAACAAATGCCTGCACTGCTACAACTTTTGGCGTTATGACCAAACAAATGAAAGGAAAGAATTGTCTATCTCTGAATGGAAAAAGGTGGCTAAAATTTTGGGAGAAAATGATATTTTCTACGCTACTATCACTGGAGGCGAACCATTTGTCGCAAAAGAAAAAACATATAATCTTATGAATTTCTTGCGCGAACAAAACATCCGTATAATGATAAATTCCAATGCTACCTTAATTAATCAAAACGAAGCGGAAAAACTATCAACATATCCAATAGAAATATTTCTCGTATCCCTAATTTCGTCTAACCCGCGGCAACACAATGAAATTGCTAATTCAAATCTCGCTTTTCAAAAAACTGTTCAAGGCATTAAAAATCTGCAAAAGGCAAAGATCAATTTAGCAATCAATATGGTTGCGAGTAAAATTAATTACCAAAATGTCTACACAACAGGCAAATGGGTTTATGAAAATTTAGGTATTAAAAATTTCAGCGCCACGCCAATTTGCCCATCAGTCCAGGAGCATCAAGTTCTTGAATTAAACGAAAAAGAAACAATAGACACGCTTGGTCAACTCCTCCAATTAAAGAAAGATTTCGGGCTTAATGTGGATATTTTGGAAGTTTTTCCAACCTGCCTTTTTGAAAATCTTGAAAATGAAATTGTAGAAACATTCTCAAAAAGAATGTGTACTGCCGGAAATACTACAATAACCATCGGATCCGAAGGCAATATCAGAGCGTGTTCATACGACCAAAAATCTTATGGCAATATATTAAACGAAAGCTTCAATAACATCTGGAAAAGAATGGAAATTTGGCGGAATAATTCTTTGCTGCCGCCCGAATGCAATGAGTGTATTATAGCAGATAGTTGCGGAGGAGGATGCCGAGTAAACGCCAAAGTAAAACAAGACGGATATTGCGAACTTAGCAATTTCTATAAAGGCGCGCTGAAGGAAAAACAGGAAAAATTCTTCAAAGAAACATCCGAGATTCAACTGAACAAAAAGTTATCACTATCTAAAAATATTCTCTTTAGAGAAGAAAAAGAAAACAAATTCGTATTGGTGGCAAATTCCATGCATTTTGTTATAGTAAATGATAAAGGGTTGGAAGTAGTAAAACATTTAAATACCTTAAGTTCTTTTACACCCTCTGAAATAATTAGCGCGCTGAATTTAGACGTAGAGAAAGACAGGAAGTTTTTCGCAGAACTTTTTCAAAAAGGATTCTTGTTAGAACCCGCAACCAAGCCGAAAGGAGGTGGCAAAGATGGTTAACAAGTTGCTCGCGGAAAAAAAAGGGGCTGACGCAAACACTGGCAGTAATGAAATCCAGATGTTTAATTCCGCGCTTCAGCCCACGGAAAGCGGTTCAGATAGCAATTACACCAATTGTTATTGCTACGGACCCGCCTATCCCCCCTGCAAATAAAAGCAGGAACAAAAAAGGGGTCAAAAATTATTTGATCCCTTTTTCTATTTCACGCTTGATAATTTCTTTAAAAGATTCCTTGGAAAATCTTTTTACCAAACCCTTGCTTTCCTCCGCCAAATTTTCTGGAATAACCAAGGGAATTTTGGTTTTTAATTTTAACAACGGATAATTAACCATTACTTCAGACAACCGCCATAAGAAATCTTTATTCTTTTGTATAAAACTTTGAGGATAAGATTCTGAAACAAATTCCCAATACATCAAATGGCTCAATTCGTGAAAAACCACATATAGAGGGTCTCCGTATTCAAGCAAGGGATTGATATAGATATTAGGCGCGCCAATATCATAATCGCCGCCCCACAAGCAAGAGAATAAAAGATAAATATTATATTCTTTATATTTCCACTTTATTTCTGTCGCTTCCTCCATCTGCCGAAAAAAAGCATCTTCAATTTTCCGCCACTTTTTTTCTAATTCATTCCCCTTTTCATCGATTAAACGAACAATCTCGTCTTTGTTTGATTTAATATGCTCTTTAACTTTATCGCGCAAGCCGGAAAAACTTTCGTCCGAACAATTTGGGATATTATGATTCACAATGTAAAGAAAGCGGTCTTTGCCTATCACCTTCCTTGCCCCGCTATAGTTATTATCAACAAACCAAAACTCCTTTTCAAAGGATTTGATAAATTTTAATTTTACATTATTTTTAATCGTCATAATCATACACCCATTATACCAAAAAATCGCCAAAAAGGCGATTCTTAAATTTGATTTTTATATCACAAAACAATATCCTCAAGCCCGTCTTTGATTAATTTAACAAGTTTACGAATTTGCTTCTCGTTTTTTACAGTTTTAGGAAAATCTTTCAATCGCTTAATAATCTCTGTTGACGATAACAATTTGGCCCAACCTTCCATTCCGAAAGCGATCCAACCACCCGACGGGTTAATCTCTACTAATCCTATTAACTTTGGTCTTGGACCAGTTGAATGTAAATATTCCAACCCGATTGACTTGCTTCTATACCTAATCCTGACATTATTATTCCCCTGCGATATTTTATAAAATTCATCTTTAGCCAACATCAAAGCGTTATAAACTTCCTCCGGATAATTATTTGCCAATTCCGTAAAATCATCATCCGTGATTTTAACCGTTTTAATACTTGTCTTAAAATCTTCGCATTTCTTTAAAAACTCCTTTCGCGCTTCTTTTATATTCTTATTCTTAGACAATAACGCCATAACGGCCTTATTCAATTCTCCAGCGCCGCTCGATAAACTATCCTTGCTGACTAATAAATATAATTTAGATAAAATATTTTTGCCGTTTTTGCCCAACAAATCATTCAAATTAAATTCCATTATCGGCTCAACTTCATTCAGATTATCTAAATTCCCCAAAGAAGAATACAAAGCCGTATGCTGTCCTGATGTGATTATTATAAAGGGCGTTTTAATCTTAAAAGTATACTCCAAGCATTGGTTTAGATGTCTTTTGATTTGTTCTTCCCACGCTTTAGTTTCCACGATCAAGATTGGTTTGAATTTCTCATCAATGACCACTATATCAGCGCTAAGCCGCTCAAAATCTAAATGCCGAACAATGTCATATCCCAAAAATTGAAGCAAGGGCAATACTATCTTAATCTTTACATTCTCCTCCGACCCCCTCCTCCCGGCAACAATATCCCTACTCGGCTCAATTGATTTTATGATTTTAAGAAATTCAGATTTTTTCATTTTTTGTATTATACCAAAAAACCACCCTCTTGGCGATTCCTCCCCTAAGGGGACAGTCCCCGCGGCAGGGACTGTCCCCGTCATAGTAAATCCCCTCCAAATCTTTTACTCCCCCTTATCCTCCCTAAACCTATTCCTAAGATATTCCTTTTCTAATTTCAAAGATTTGATTTTAATCTCAAATAACTCTTTTTCCTTCTTAATCTCATCATCTATTAAACTCAATCTACCCATAGTTTCTAAAAACTCATCCTGCTTCATAGGCCTTATCCCCCTCGGTCTCATTCTCTTAACCCTCTTTTGAACTTCTTTTTTATTTGTTTTTTTATTTTTTGTCATGGTTTTGTTTATTAATCAATTTCTTTAATTCTTCAAATTGCTTATCCCCTTTTATGGTCTTCTGTCAAAAAAATATTTAATCATAACAAACACCAGGATTTCTTTCTGCCGGCGTTTTCCAATCTATCCCATATTTATCTTTTAAGATTCGTTTTTGTTCATCCCAAAACAGATGACAATATCCTAATGTCTTTCGCGTGAAAATAAGATTTCTTTCTGCTTCTTTAGCCGCCTTTTTAATAATAATTTTTATTTCTGGGTCATTTTCTTGAGGGTTATAACTCTGTAAAATTTCCATATAAAAATGCTCTGCCCATTCTTTGGCTGTTTTAAAATCAGACGCCCTTACGCTGTTTTTATAAACATCGTTATTGTATTTTAATTTATAATTTATTTTGACCCATTTATCCGCATTCACGCTCATATCTGTAATTTCCACGCCCTCAACTCGCTTTAGGCATTCCTTATCCATCCTGCCAAGATTTTCTTTCAGGACAATATCAAACTCTCTGTAAATTTCTTCTTTAGCAAAAGGCCATTCAGCGCTAAAAATCCCCGATTGTCCATCCTCGGCAATTTCCCGCTCGCCCGCCTTAAAAAAGTTTTTAATAAATTTTACAAATTTCATAATTACTCATCAAAAATTAAACTTTTAATATATTTATCCCAACCGCCGCCTCCGTATAGATTTTAGCGCCTTTCCTCCTTTTTCTTAACTAAGGCATAAAGTCGCGAAACCATTTCCTGATTCTTTCGCTCCTAGACGGAATTATTTTCTCAATAGACGCGAAATTTTCTTTTTCGTAAATGTCAAAAACCTTAAAAGCAATTTTTTTTAAATAGTTCTTAAAATATTCTCTGTCATTCTCGCATTTCATTTTGTTAATAAGATTTGATAAATATTCTTTCTCCTTGCCATGCTCTGAATCACACTCCATAGAATCAAATGTTTGAAAAATAAGGGATTGAATATGATCGCTCATTGAGCCCACATACCAAGCGCCCGGAAAATATCTCCCAAATTGCATTTTATGCACTTTCATTGACCCTGCAAGCATATCTATAAAATTAAGATGTTCGCTAATGTCTTCTTTAATCTCTATACCACACTTAGGACATTTTATCCCTTTTTTATAGGGAACAAAGATAGCCCCGCATTGAGAACACTTAAAATTAGGTTTTTTAATATGGAGAGTCATGTTTTATAAAATACCTTCTGGCGGCATATGTTTTAAATTATTTCAATCTTTTTACTATCCCCTCAAATTGCTCATCCCATTTTACGGTCGCGTGGGGACTTCTACCCAAATAAGAAGGATGATAAAATGAAATATCACGAAGCGAAGAATAATATATTTTAGACAATTCAACATTTAATTCCTTAAGATTTTTTCTGAAAAGCGTTTCAACATTACCACCCATTAAAACAACAATCTGTGGATTATAACATTCTATTTCTTCTTTTAAACATTTTCTAAAATTGTCGTTAGAATACCATTCTTCTTTAAATTTTTTAGGTTTAACCTTTGCTTTCCCTTCTCTTTTGACCATATCGGTTACATAAACTTTTCCCAAATTATGTTTCTTCAAAAAACACTGAAAACCAACATCAATAAATGTTGCGTTGTAATTCCCTAAATATCTCAAATGTTTTGATTGTGGTTTTAAAAAATAATCTGACGGCTTTTGCCCAATAAACATTATCTTATATTTCTCCTTCTCTTCCGGTGGAATAAAATTTCCCGCCAGCCAATTGCCGCCATTTTTTTTGTTATATCTATCAAAAATCTCTTGTAATTTTTTGTCTAACATAAATTTTATCCCCAAATCCCCTACCCCACAAACCAACAACCTTCTATGCATCCCTCTATCGGAAATATTATTTCTTCATCCAATTCTTCCAAAAACTTATCAAAACTTTCTCCCGACAATAGGAACGAACCCCAAAATAGAATCAAAACCGAGCAAAACACAACCAACAAAGACAAGGCGGCTATTCTTCTAATCGCTCCCAATGTTTGTTTGATTTTTTCTTTCATATTCTTTTCTAATTTCTTTTTCAAATTCATCTTTATCTTCATAATCAAGATTTACTTTAAGTTCAAATATTTTATACACAAACAAAATAATCCCAATTATCCCAGATAAATCTATTAAAAAATTTAAACTTATATTGTCCGTATAATGGAAGTTTCCGATCAGATTTAAGCGAGAAAAAGTAAATAAACCAAAAATAATTCCCCAAACCACAAATAAACTTTCAATAAATTTTTTAAAGTCTTTCATATTCAAATTTCTTTTAAATCTTTTATTTATTCTACCAAAAAGGTTCCTCTCTTAGGGACAGTCCCTGCCATAGTTTTGTTTTTTAATTAATAAACTGTCACTTTTTGGGTGCATTGATTATCATAATAATATTCATAATCCAAACCGCTAAAAAAATACCCGGGATAATAAGTCGCCTTAACACACCAAGACACCACTTTTTGAGTACAACTACTATCCCAATAATTATCATAACCATCCCAATATCTGTCCGAATAATATGTGGAAAATCTGCACACTTTTGCCGTTTGAGAACATTGAGAATCATAATAATATTCACCCCCGCTAATAAAATATCCCGAAGGGCTTGTAGATTTAGAACATCCCCTTACCATCAATTGAGAACAACTACTATCCCAATAAAAATCTGTTCCTGGGGGTTTAACATAGTATTGTTGAAAAGATAAACAGTAAATCTGATTATTGCATTGACTATCCGTATAAAAATTGACACCATCAGAATAGGCAGAAAAATCAGAAGAATATTCGCAAGGTTTTTCATATTGGGGATAAACATCAATAGTTTTGCCAGAAGGAATTCTTATTATAGTTGCGCGAGTATTGCGATAACTGTCAGGAATTTCGCCTCCAACAAAATCTTTGTTCGTGGTTTCAATATAATAATAACATCTACCATCAACTTCATAATATGTCCCCGAAACATCACAATTCATATAGACACCCACCGCCATATGCCCTGGCAACAAAATAAGAACAGAACCATATCCCATTGCGTCAATAATAGAAGCTGTTAAATAACTGGTATCTTCGCAATCTCCATTTTTTTCAAAAAATGTCTCAATGGGATATTTAGGATATTCATCATAACCGGTAAAAATATCTTTTACATACGGCAAGTTTTGCACAAAAGATACGGCCAACCAAACCTCACTGATATTGCTCTTATCATTAGCGCCTTTTGAAATTTTCTCACTTATCTTTTTGATAAAGGGATCATCACTGGTAATATATTCTAAACTTTCAGGAGAGCTTCTTGGCTTTGCTTTATAATAATCATACCAATCTTCTTGAATTGACTCTATCCAATTCCAATCATAACCACCATAGTTCCAAGTGAATGTTTGAGGCATATTCCGCCCTCCGCCCGCAGGATGGGTGTCTTTATTGTCAACTATCCCATCACCATCAGAATCCGAATTTAAATCAGAGGTTCCTAATTTTAACTCTTCTCTGTATGTTAAACTGTCGCCATCTATGTCGGCATTCATTCTTTCTTCTTCAGCTTCGTTTTCTGATAATTCTTGTTCTTTTAATTTTCTCTCAAACTCTTCCTGTTTTGCTTTTACTTCGGCTCGACTCCTTTTAATTGCTTCCTGCCGAGTTTTTTCTTCTGCCTCATCTTTTGCTACTTCAGCTTCTCTTTTTGCCACTTCTGCTTCATCTCTTTTAGTAGTTTCTTCTTGAGCCACTTTATTCGCTCTCCCTTCTTTAATCTTACTTAAATCGGCTTCTTGGCTCAATTCTTCCATCTTAAAATTCTTCTCCCAAGAAATTTTATAAATTAAATTAGAAATATTATTGAAAACGGGCTTATCGGATAAATAACCAGCGAATTCTTTGCCAAGAGCGTAATCATAGAAAATAAAATTTAAAGCAACAACCCCGACAATAGACCAAATAACTATTTCTTTGGGAATATTCTTTTTAAATAATAAAAAAGACGCAGTTAAACTGCGCTTCCAATTAAACACTATCCCCTCTAAAACTTTTTTCTGTTTTTCGAGATATTTTTTCATGATAATTGATATCAACTCTATTTTACATTTGGCTATTCTTGCTCTAAAAAATAAAGCCCGCTTTGAAAGCGGGCAAAAAAATATTTTCAATTTTACCAACCATATAAGCTTTTTCTATTGTTCCAAGTATATCCGTCCGAATAAGTCTTAAAATGACCCTGAACATATGTCCCCGTGCTTGGTTTATAGTAACTACTTTGCCATTTTAGCCCGCTGTTGTATGAAGGGTAACTTCTTGTAGAGTAAGAATTGCTATAAGAGGGAGTATAACTGTTATAACTTGAGTATGAAGGCGAACTCCGATAATAACTGCTGACATATGTCCCGTTGCTCTTATAATATCCGCTAACCCACCCGGCATGAGCAGGTGTAGAAAATAAAAATCCCAAGATCATAAAAAAGGCTACCGCTAACGCAAATGATAATAATTTTTTCATAAAGTTATAATTTACTTTTTACAATTTAATGCTAACAAAAACAATAATCTTTGTCAAAGCGAAAAAGATTCCTGACGGCTTTTTTCCAAGGGAACAGTCCCCCGTCCGCGGGGGCTGCCCCCGTCATCTCTTTCTTTGAAATATTATTTTAGTTTAAAAAAAATTCCCGACATCTTCAATTAAATTTAGTTTGTTGATTATTTAATTCCCAAAAGAAAATAAAGAAGATAATTATATCCCGAATGGATAGCGATAGCCGTTAGAAGTCCTAAAACAGGTTTCTTTTTGTTAATGAAATAACAAAGAATTATAGCCGCTATTACATGGATTAGTATTGGATAAACCGAAACAGAAATTCCTTTGTTGATATATCGGACAATGGCTTCTAACACTCCCCAGCCAAGACCAAAGAAAAAACTATAAGAAACTTTTATTTTCCAAATTAAAATTGAAAAATATCTGCCTAATTCTTCATAGAGAGGAGAAAAAATGACAGGAAGCGCCAAAATAAAAAAATTATTTTCTATGCTGTTAAGTTTAATTGTAATTAAAACAAGAATTAAAAACAACAATCCGAAGCCGATTATGCCCGCAAAAAAAGTGACTAAAATATTAATTAGGCGGATCATTGTGTCGCAGTGGTTTTTTACTGGCAAGCGGACAAACAAAAAAGGGCACCCGCTTACCGACAGCCCTTTCGGAACTGTCTACTGCCTTTCGGCAGCAACCACTGCGACATGATGATAAGACGGATGCCCGTCTTTATATCGCAGTGGATTTTTTACCATACCTTATAGACCAAACTATAAGGGTTAGGCAATCAAATTGTTATTTGTAGATTAGCATAAATCAGAAATTTTTGGAAGCATGCGAAAAGATTAAATTAATTTGAAAAAGGTCATCAGGAACTTTTTTATCGTTAAAGCGGAAATTATCCAATAAGTTTCTGAATGTCTTCTTGGCTAAACTCTTTTTTGTAATCAATTAATTTGGGATGACTAATGCTTCGCAATTCCGCGTCGTAGGTTGCCATGATGCTCCTTGCTCTTTTTTGGTAAACCATCCAGTTCCTCTGCGAGGCAAATTCATCAAACTTATTTAAGCCATCAAATCCATCGCCAAATTTGGCGAAGGCTATAAAAAAATCGAGATTTTCTGTAAAATCATATTTATCAATCCTGTCTTTTATCCAATTTGAAAAATCCCTGCCAACGCCGAGCCATTGATACAATTCTCTGGCGTTAACAAATTTTTTTTCTCGCCATTAAAATCTTTTTGAATTACTTTGATATTTATAAGGTCGTTCATTGTTTTGAATTATTTTTTTACATTATATCAAAAAACCGCCCAAAAGGCGATTTTTATATTTCCTAAAAAAGGTCAGGCCTTTCGAGTAGAGACATTTCTTAAGGTCTCGCTCAGAAGGTCTGACCTTTTTTCACCCCCTGTATTTCTCCCCAAACCCCCTCTAAATCTTTTATTCCCCCTTATCCTCCCTAAACCTATTCTTAAGATATTCCTTCTCTAATGCGCGCGCCCGAAGCCTGGCTTCGGGAGTGGGCTTCGAGAGTAAAAATATTTTGCATTTTATAATTTTATTTTCAAATCCCCTCCAAATCTTTTATTTATTTCCTAAAAAGGCTCCTGACGACTTTCTCTGATATTTCTCCACAAAAATAAGGACAGAAGTTTATTTTCTGTCCTTAAATGATTGAATTTGTTCAAATCGTAATATCAGTCACATCGCCGTAAAGCAATAACAAATCTTTTGGATTGAATTTCATCCCAGTAAATTCATCGCCACCTGCTCCTATAACATAAGGTTTTTCCATTAAATTAGCATCAATCACAACCTTGCACTTGTCAAAAAACGCGTATGGCGGAAGTCCTCCAATTTTAAAACCCGTTAGTTTTTCCACTTCTTCTGGTTTCGCGAAAGAAATTTTTGAGACATCAAAATATTTCTTTATCTTTTTAGTATCAATTTTTTTATCACCGCTAATTATTGCTGCCAAAAATTGATTTCCAGATTTTAATAAAATACTTTTAATTATAGAGGATGACTTTTCGGAAAGCGCCAAAGCGGCATTTTCGGTTTGAGCGCCGCTTTTTTTATGTCTTAATATTTTACATTTAGATTTGAATTTTTCTATATTGTTCATAATACGCCCCTGTCGCGTTAATTTACTTCTGATTATACCAACAAGTCGGATCGCTGTTAAGATAATCGCCTGTGTGATGCAATGCTGTCCCTCTACAACCATAGCATATTTGGCTATGTTTGCATATTTTACATTGCCCTTTTATCATATCCCGAATATTTCGTACATTCTGGAAAATAGATGAACCCTTGATAATTTCAGCAATCTTTTCTCTCGAAATTATTCGCACTTGAACTTTTTGTTCTCCTAAAATTACAGATTTTACTAAACGGTGAAGACCATCAAGAATCAACCATCTTCCTTTATTCTTCATAATATCAATAGGATGAGATAAATCAGCTTTCATTGTTCTTTTGTATTCTATTTTATATTTTTCAGGATGATTAATTACATCTTTTGGCTTTAATATATACCAAATATTATTCTCATTCCAAAATGGAATATCAAAATGCCATTCCAACTCTTTAATATCCATTCGAGCAATAGGCACATCAAGCGCCCAAACCCTTCTTTCATCCCAATCAAAATCAAAACCAACTTCTTCTATAATTTTTGGTATTTTTTCCATATCTCCAATCCCCCTCCAAATCTTTTATTTATTTTCTTAAAAGATTCCTGACTATTTATATTATTATTTACAAGATTAAAAGATAATATAGCATATTATATTATTATTTATAACTCCCCCTCAAACGCCTTTTTCGGAACCGATTTTTTCAATTTTTTTTTATTCCCCCTTATCCTCCTTAAACCTATTCTTAAGATATTCCTTCTCTAATTTCAAAGATTTTATTTCTATTTTTTATATATTTTTGGCTTTATTCAATATATTACCGATCATCCAATACTTAAAACAACCAATATTCAAATAATCATATTTTTCCGAATTAAATAAATCAGAATAACCATTCTTTTTTATATATTTACCAAAATCATCAAATGTTTTTTTATCATCATTAGATAAATTATCTCTTATAATATAATAATGTGGCACTTGCGGCATTGTTTTTGCAAATGTCCAAGCGCATCGATCTATAAAGTTTTCAATATATCTGATATATTCTTTAACTGATTTTGCCACCGTCTTTTCGTTTATGTTCCTTTCTTTACAATATGACATTTTAAACCAATCTAATAATTTTTTATTACCGCGACTTGAATTACAACTTCCACAACAAATAACTACAGTAGAAGAATTATTCCAAGGAGGTAAATAGTTTAAATGTTCTATTGTTGCCCAATCCTTTCGACAACTATCATTACTGGGTTTAACCATTCTTTTATGACAATAAACACAAGTTTTGTCTCTTGATTTAATTTTATCTAATTCTGCATCTGGTATTCCGTATTTATTTTTCATAAATTATTTAAAATTCCTTTCAAATCTTTTTTTATCCCCAAGGGGACAGTCCCTGCGGCGGGGACTGTCCCCGTCATAGTTCTGGTCGGCTTTCGGATAGCCGAATGGGTTTTTATTTATTCCCTAAAAAGATTCTTGATACCTTTCCTTTCGTCCTTGCCGATTAAGAACATTGACTATTTCTAGTATTTTACCAAACTGCTCTTCTTCATCCGAGTAGCAATAATTTAAAGAATATTCTGGTCTAATAAAATTATATTCAAGAACTTCTTTGTCGTTTAATCTTTTTCTCCTTAGATTTTTACCAGAAATAGGATAAACTGCTTCAATTAATACTTCGGGTGTTATTGGAAAATAATGTTTTCTCTCTAAAAAACTTACTCCATAAAAACTCTTTTTTTCTGGAAACCACTCAATTACTGGAGTGTCAGAAGTTATGAACCTGTATTTTCCTGTAACGATGTAAACTCGCCAATTTTTGGCATAAATTAAATTAGCAAATCCCTCAACATCTTCAAAAAAATGTAGATGTTGAGCATTATTAAAGGTTAAACTATATTTTCCATCAATTATCATTTTTCTCATCTTCTTAATCTCTTTATCGCTTAAATTAATATTTTGTTTTTTAGCTAATTCTTTTGCCTTTTTAATGTAAATATCCTTATGCCCAGCATTTAAACCGTATAATTTCTTGGTCATATCTTCACTCATTCTATTCATTTGCTGTCTAAAATAATCGGTACGAATCCACATAATACTCATTAAATAAGAGATATCATAACGTATATTATTACTAATATACTTATTGTCTTTTACTTGTTTACAAAAATAAGCAATAGCATTTACTGCTTTGTCTTCAATGTTTTGCAAATAATCCTCTACTGCCTGACTCACATCATCTTGCTCTCCTGTTTTAACTCCATAAAAAAATTTCTCATAACAAACGCCACTATATGCTCTTTTTCTGCCTATCTTTTTATTTCTAATATCTAAAACAGACAATTTGCCATTATTGTCTGCAAACTGTTTTAAATAAAAACGAGGAACATAGTGCTGTTTTTTTGTAATCTGTTGTCTGTCTGGCATATACGACTTATTATGATTTTAATTTTTTATTTGTGTGTAAAAAGGCACCAAAGACAGATTAATTTTTTGTAATCCTCTTTTATTTTTAAAAAAGTTCCTGACGGCTTTTTACCTATTATATATGTCGCTCTAAAAAAATTTGCTAAAATTCTTTGTCAAATTGATTTTCCTTACAATTAGTATACTCTCTATAAAAATAAGAGTATAATCCTGGAAAATCTTTGTTATATTCAGGTTTTAGCTCTTCACAATCAGTATCCTTCCATTCGCCCTTTGACGCTTTGTAGGTAATTCTACAAACATCATCTTTCTCAATATAGTTTTGGTGTAATACATTATTATAAGCCTCTCTTTCTTTTTCATATATTTCATAACAATCTTTTTTTCTTTTAGCTATATACTCTTTATGTTCTTGTTCTGCCTTCACCTCTGATTCTTCCCTTTCTAATTCTAGCTCCTTCCTTTTTTCCTCTAATTCTAATCTTTGTTGTCTTTCAATGGATTGTTGTTTATTATGCTGAACCCACACAAAACTTCCGCCTATTATCATTGCGGAAACTATAATTACAGCGGGATAAACAAATTTATTTATATTTTTTATCTTCATATTTAATTTTAATCAAACAGCCACAACTTTTTCGATAATCTCGTCTATTTTATTTCTTTCTGTTTCTATTTTTTGATTCATTTTTTCTTGTTTATCGAGTTCGGTCTTTATTTCGTCAACGATTTTTTGTTGATTTTTTAGGGGAATGTTTGGAATTTTAATATTTCCTAATGTTGTTGAATTTATTACAGGTTGACCTTTGGTTTTAACTACTTTTCTAATTTGTTTATTCCCAAAAACAGATTTCAAAAAATACATAACAAAATCATTATTAAATCGGCTTAATCTAATAATTAAAATATTATCACTAGCAAATTTTTGAAAATCGTTTTTAATAATTCCAATTGGAATATCGGCGCTATCTAATTTTGACCCAACACGACTAAATAAAATATCTCTAATCTTAAGGATAGCATTCTTGGAATTCGAAAATTTATAAGACATAATGCCACCATCAGAATTCAAATCTTCAACTGAAATATAATTTCCTTCTTCTGCCACCTCTTTGTATTTCTCGGCATTACCCGCTTTTATAAAATCACTTATTTTCTTTAATTTTATAGTTTTTATTTTTTCTAAAAAATCTATATTATATTTGTGGTATTTAACTTTAAAAATTAGTAGTGGATCATTATTAATTTCACTAAACCCCGCCTCAAAAAAATTTTCTTTTTCTAATTCTTCAAATTTTTCTAAATCAAATCCAAACTCTCTCGCAAAAACTTTGTTGATAATTTTCTGAGCCGGAATAATTTGGTTTTTCATCTCTTTAATTTTTCTTTCGATTGGTTCAATTTTGACAACAATTTGGTCTTGAATATGTTTAGAAATTAAAGGTATTTTAATTTTCTTTAAATCGCTGTCCTTATATGCAGATATTCCGATTCCTCGATAAATATGTTTATCTAAAATATTTCTTAATCTTTTTGTTCTTAAAATATACAAGATAAATTTTATATTCCATCCTTTTTTAATTTTGTAAATATAAAAGCCATTCGAAAAAACATAATTAGATAAATCTTTATTTTTAAAATATAAAGTTGGCGATTTCGCCAATCTTAAACTTGAAATTAAAATATTATCGTTTGAAGCTTTATGTTTTAATCTATTTGGATGATCTTCTGCAGTTACAGACTGATGCCCTTTAATTTCACCATCTTTATCCAAATATGTTTGCCCCGTAGGAATTCCCTTATATTCTTCGCCTTCCTCATAATTAAATAAATTATAATCGTCCACAAGAATGTCTTTTAATGAAACTAAATTTTTATTTTTTGATTCAAATAAATTCCAATTTAAAAAATTTAAAAAGATATGATATTTCTCATCATTTCTTAGGAAAGAATCTTTTCTTAATTCCTGAAAATCAATTGTAAATTGTTTTAGCGACATAAAGATTAACCAATTCTTGTTTGATTTGGATTAAAATTTTCATCTTCGTTTATCCAGTCAATCTTAATTTTATCAACTTTCCTTTCCCAGTCTCTTGTAGCTTTTCCAGAAATACAAACATTTTTAGTATTTTCAGGCTTTAGATAATCTAATATCTCAGATATTTTTTCTTTATCTACGATACAAAGTATTTTTCTTTTGCCAATATCATCCTGCCTCCTTCTTGCTTGAAAAGCAAAATGATATTTATGTGCAAGCCCATAAAAATCGACAAATTGACCTATAATCTTTATCTCTTCCGCATTTTCTTCGTCAAAAGGTTCTCGGATTCTTTCGTCAATTGAAAAAGTATCATAATCATCAAAATATTTCTTTTCGCTAAATCGTATTTTGGCAACTTCATTTTCTACATTATTCTGTTTGTATCCAATTTTCATTTCTTCTTCTTTTCCTTTTTCTAACTGAACAATACCAGAAATATAAGGGGCTAACTTTTTATAATTTTCCCAGTATTTTTCTAGTATAGTTTTTTCCTCGCCTTTATGATTTTTTAAAATTACAAATATTTTACCTTTATTAATTTTTCTTTTTCCTTCTATTATGTTTTTACCTTTAGAAAAAATCTTGAGAGCAAATTGTTCTCCAAGTGTTCCAAAAAACTTTTTACCAAATTCACCAACTCCTATAGCTTTTAATCCCAACCCTATTAAGGCTATATTAACTGGCAGTGAGGTAGCCGCATTAACTAATAAAAAAATTAATTCTGAACAATTTTTATTTACACTTGATATCTTTAAAACAAACTGATCGTTCTTGTCTAATTTCAAAACTTCTTTTTGATATTTTTTAAAAACTTTATCTAAAGCCACCAAACTTCTTCCCGCTTTAGCAATATCAACACTTCCATCCTCTAAAAATGGACCGAAATACTTAATATAACCAATAAATTCTTCTTGACTAGACATAAATTATTAAATTTACTCCCACTCAATATTCCTCATATAATCCAAAGCTGTTTTTTCTATATTATCATCAACCAAGATCTCCCCCTTATTATTTGTCCTGAAAAGTTCGTTTGGCATTGGTTTTTCGCCTCTTTTTGTTCTTTTGTATCCTACATTTTCTACTTCTGCCATAAAAATTTTGTAATTCAATTCTTTGGCAACCTCGCCGAATACCCACCACGAATTTACAAATCCAAAAGTATCTTTTGTATCATTATTGTATTTACACAAATCCCCTAATTCGTTTTGATATTTTTCCACCAATTCTTTAACGGAAAGTTTTTTATCGTCTTGTTCAAAATAATCTTTTAGCATTCTTGTTAAAATTGTTTTTTCTTCCGTCTCTTTCAGATTTTTAATAGAGGGCAATTTTTTTCTGTCTTTTCCTTCAAGATATACTGCCGTTAAATTTTCGCATCTGGTTTTTAGATTATTCCATTCGTTAGAGTATTGACTCCAAAGATTATTCCATTCTTCAATTTCCGATTTTGTTTTCTTTTGCGCGAAAAGCAAACTGGTTTTTGTTGAAGTGAACGGCTCAAAAGCCAACTGGGGCAAAGAAACAACCGCTTTAACTTTAAAATATTTGTAAATAAACAAGCGGATATATTTATTCTCTGTCGTGTCAAAAACGCTTTCCGGCAAAACAGCGCCAAAGCGACCATTCGGTTTTAGCAATTGATACCATCTTTCTATGAAAAGATTTTCTGAATTCTTTTTTTCACCAAAAGCAAACCCCTCCTTAACATTCTTTTGAGTATCATCATCCAAATTAACGCTAAAGGGCGGATTCGTAATAATCACATCAAATTGTTCGTTAATTTCTTTGTTAAAATAAGTTTTATCTGTCTTTGATTTTTCTAATTTATTAGAATAAAAAGAAAAAGGGAGAAGACCGTCTTTTACATAAATATTAGCTGAACCGTCGCCGTGTAAAATCATATTAACCTTGGCGGCTGTACCTAAATTAAAATTAATGTCAGTTCCATAAATAAACTCCTCCGCCCATTTATTTTCAAGATTGTCGGGATAAAACCAATTTTGTATTTTATTTTCTACATTTTGGGAAGTTTCAATTTTGCTTCTAAATCTTCTTTTAACATTTTCGGTAATAAACTTCATATATTCAATCAAAAAAGTTCCGCTGCCCGCGCTTGGGTCTATTAAATAAGGAATTTCCAAATCTTTATTAATTCTATCTATCGCAAGTTTATCAAGTTGTAGTCCCCAAAGCAGAAATCTTACGATGTTGATGTGAGTAAAAAATTGACCTTTCGTCTGTTTGAATCCTTCTCTGATAATCCCTTCAAAAAAATCTCCCAAAATATCTTTTCCATCAAAACTATTTTTCCCATCTACGAAAGAATAGCCTTCTAATTGGGTTATTGTATATTTAAGTTTGGCAAGAGAAAACTTATTTTCGTCAATGACAAAAGATTTTTTTAATTTTGTTTTATCTGTGATATTTAGCCGTTGCTTTAATGCCCTTTTATATAGTTCGTTTATTCTTTCAAAAAGTTGTTCGTTGGATTCAAAACTTTCTCCGTCCTTAAAGGAAAAAATTTGAAAATCATATTTCTCGTCTTTCTTCTTCTCGCTCTCATCTTGAATTTTTGCCAAGATAATATTTACCAGCGAAGAAAAAATATCATTATCATCCATTCCTCCGCCGCCCCATAAAACATTGTGTAGATTTTTCCTAAGACCATCTAGCTGCTGATGGGTAAAACTTGCTTCTAAATCTTTTTTACCACCTTTTATGTATGGTTCTTTTTGCGCTTTTCCGTATCTTTCGGGTAGTTCATTAGCAAAATCCCTCGCTTCTTTCCATAAACTAAAAGAAGAAAATTTTTCATAATCAATAATAATACATTTGTCCTTTATCTCGTTTTCTACTATTTCAACTGTATATAAAACAAGATATTTAACTTTCTTGCCCTGCCCTTGCTCCTGCGAAGCAAGATTGAAAAGTTGTTTTTCTATAGTCTCGTCTTTGTCTTTTTCGTAATCCTGCGGACTTTTAAGTTCTATGTATAAAAAAGCGTTTCCGTCGTTATCTCGCACAATTATATCTATCCTCGGTTTATTGACTTTTGGTCTGCCGATATCATATTCTTTTTCAATCTCAATATTTTTAGGATTATAACCTAATTCGTTGACTAATTTTGCGAGGATATACGCCCTAACAATTTCTTCATCTCCAGCTATTTTGTTTATTTTCCTATGCTGTATAATTGGTGCGTCGTATTTTATTTTGGACTGATCCAAAAGAGGAAAACTCGCAATTTGAATTTTGTTGCTTTTTAGGTAGTCTATAATTGGCGTTTGAATTTCTTTATTCATAAAAGTTTTAGTTATATTTTTTTATTATATTTAAAGTTCCTCCCCCTCATATTACCCCAACCAAAAAAACAAATCAAACGAAAACCCGCTTGGGGGCGGGGTTATAACTCTTACCATTCGCAGACTCTTTTGTCGTTGTCTCCGTCTAAATGATGAATGTCATCGCCGGTTTTCTCTTAACGAGGTTCGACCTACGAGCGCGACCTTAAGAAATGTCGCTACTCTTAATGTCAAACCTCTTTGCTTACCATCCTATCCCTCTCATTTTACAAACCTAACTGTCGGATATGTATCTGAACCTATACACCAAAAAACTGGCTGTTTCAACGGAAAAATCTGGGGACAGTCCCCGCAGCAGGGACTGTCCCCAGATTAAAATCAATAGCCACTTGACAAGGTTTCTATATTTGATATTCTATTATTAGGGCTGGCAATAATACCTTTTGAAGCGCTCGGGTGTTCTCTCCGCAGATGCGGAGATCATAAAGCTCGAGAGTCCGTTTCAAAAGACGCCGCTCTACAAAAGATTCCGATAATTTATCGGGATTTTTTGTTTGCCCAATAATCCTTAAAAAGTTCGTTAGACGCGATGATGCTGTTTCTAAGCATTGCGAAAAAATGCTCGCCGTTTTTTCTTTCATTGTGGTATCTAAAAAGAGCCCCGCAAATCCAATCTGCTATTTGTATATTAGGACTAGCGGAAGAATTTAACGCTTCAATTTGAATAACCGCTTTTGCTGGCAATTTTGGCAACAAATCTAATTTTGTAATTTCATTAAATTTTGTTTGAGAAATTTTTTTCAGATGCCTTTCGTCTCGGAATACTCTGAATTCTAAGTCAGTAGTAGGCAAAAGAAGATGAAGGGTTTGAACAATAACTTCGGCATATAAATAGCCGCTATCCAAACTTTTCTTTTTTCGATATTCCAAGGGGATGTTGGACTTATTAAAAAAGGCGTAAAATACCCTGATGTCTTGTTCAGTAAAATATTCAAGCGTTTTTACGGAGGTTTTCATCTAATCCTGTGTCTGAAAACTTAACTTCTGTTTTATAGCGAAGTTTCTTTGGAAATTTTGTATGTTGCCATTTGCGAAAGGCCTTGGATGTTCTTTTGTGATTGTTTGTGATAAATCCGCCCACGACAAAATTACGCTCTTTGTTCCCTGTAAAATTACCTGATTCATCAAGAAAGATAAACATATTCCCCCTAATTTTACCCCAACCAACAAGACAAATCAATCAAAAAAACCCGCTTGGGGGGCGGGGTTAACCGAGTTTCCTAATTATAATTAATCTTTCTTTTTCTTGTTTTCTAAAATCTTTTTTACTTCTTTGTCAAAATCGGAAATATATTTTTTGTCCTGTATTCTTTCAAATTTTTTAAATTCTTTTTCCGCTAAGGCAATTGCCACCTCGTGCGATATATTCCCCGTATTTTGAAGAATGTCTTTTTCATTAAATTTTAAAAACGCATTCAATTTTTTTACCCAATCTTTCATATACATTACCCGCCCGGCTTCCGCCTGCATTTCCGCAAAACTTAAATACATATCAACAATCCTATTTAACTTATCAATCTCGTTTTCCGCCAAATAATTTTTCGCAACTATAACATCGGTTTCTCTAATTTTCCCTTTTGGCGCGTATTTCCATGTCGTCAGTCCCATATTGGACTTTTTACTGTTCACTCTCTTATGAATTATTTCCGCGGCTGTTTTGCCGGTTATGGCAAAATGAAGCTTATTTTGCACTGTGGCAAAAAATTGTTTAGTGATATTATTAGTCGGCGAATAATCGGCGCTGCATTGCGCGTATATGTCAGTTATTTTTTGATATAATCTTCTTTCACTTGAACGAATATTCCGTATTCTTGCCAACTGTTCTTCAAAATAGTCCTGCCCAAAAATATTGCTTGGATTTTTAAGCCGTTCATCGTCCATAGTAAAACCTTTGATGATATACTCTTTGAGCCGTTCGGTCGCCCAGACGCGAAAATGTGTTGCTTGAGCGCTATTAACCCGATAACCAACAGAGATAATAGCGTCAAGGTTATAAAATTTTGTAGATTGTATTTGCGTTTTTCCTTTAATGGCGCCGTGTTTAGTGGTATGTTCCAAAATGGAACTAACCGAATTTTCTTGCAATTCTCCGCTTTGGAAAATATTTTTAAGATGCTTGGTAATAGCTGGTCTTTGTACCCCAAACAAAACAGCTATCTTATCCTGCGTTAACCAAATATTTTCATCGCGCAAAAATATCTCTACTTTTACTTTCCCATTCGGAGCGGTATAAAGTAAAAACTCGGTAAAACTATTATTAATTGGCGCAATTTGTTTTTGTTTATTCACCATAATTATTATTCTCTCCCTCTCAACCCATCCCCCTCATATTACCCCGACCCCCGAGACAAATCAATCAAAAAACTGGCTGTTTCAACGGAAAAATTTGGGGACAGTCCCCGCAGCAGGGACTGTCCCCAAATTAAGATATTAAAGCAATTTTTTCTCCGAGAAACTAAAAACTTTAGTTTTGGCGATGATGATGTGGTCAATGACTTCTATCCCCATGATTTTGCCGGCTTCAACGATGCGTTTGGTGGTTGTGAGGTCGTCTTGGGACGGTTCGGGGTCACCGGAGGGGTGGTTGTGGACTAAGACAATCGCGGCAGCGTTTTTTTGGAGGGCGTATTGAAAAATTTCTCGGGGGTGGACTAAATTCGCGTTGAGTGTACCGACAAACATTGGCTTTTTGAAAATCATTTCGTTGCGGGCGTTGAGGTAAATAACCATCAGATGTTCTCTTGTTTTGTCGCGCATATAGGAAACTTGGGCGATAATGTCTTTAGGCGTTTTGATAATTGGCGCGGTCTCGTCTCCGACGCCGATGGCGCGTTTGGTTAATTCCACGGCCGCCAAAATGACGCATGCTTTGGCTTGGCTAATCCCCTTGATTTCGGTCAGTTTCTCGTATGTTAAATTGAGGAATTTTTTGCGGGGGTATTTGGATAAAACCAACTTTGCTAATTCAAGAACATTTTTGCCTTGATAGCCGGTTCCTAAAAGAATCGCCAAAAGTTCGGCGTCTTTCAAATTTTGCGGTCCCCTATCTTTCATTTTCTCCCGCGGCCGGTCAACCGACGGAATATCGCTGATTTTAAATTTTTTCATGATTATATTTTTAATTATATCTTTTTGAACGAAGCGGGTCAATCAAAAAACTGGCGCGGTTTTTTCCACGCCAGTTTGTTATATTATCCCTTTTTCTTGATTTTTACTCAAATTTTTTGTATCATAAATATTGTATTGGATGTTCTTGTTCTTTTTACTAATTTCAGAAAGGAGGGCTGAAATGACTATTGTTTTGAATTTGGCTCAAGCGCGGGCGAAGAGACAAAAAATGGCGCCTGAATCTTTAAACGAATTTCTCAAAAGGGCGACGAAATTGATTGGTAAAATTTCCACGCGCCAGGATAGCAGCGTCATTGCTACAACAAGAAGTATCGGTGGGTTAAAGAGAAGAATGGAAGGAATGATCGCGAAGAAAATCATCAAAGCGAAGATGATTGATAAGGGTTTGTTTTTATGCGGCATTTATATTCCGCAAATATTTGTGGAATATTTATCTTCTTCTCCGGAAAGTTGGCTAGCTGTTGACTATTCTTCGTGGGCGATTAAGCGAAAAAACGCTTTTGTTTTTAAGAAAGGAGGAGATGTTTGTTTTCTGATTTGCAGTATTTTTCCTGAACGGACGAATTGGCGAACAATGAGCGCTGATTATTATCAGAAAATGGGAGAAAGTTTTTACCATCAGTTTTACACTGAAAGCAAAAAAGAGATTGGTTACCACATGAGTAGTAATTTCGAAACAATGGTTGGTATAACAAAGGAATGTGTTCCTTTGATTTAATGAAAATAAAAAAACCGCCTGTTAAAGACGGTTTTTTGTTTTGTTATCCATTTTTTTATCTCTTCTGATAAATTACCTTGGCCCAATCGCGATACAAATCATTAAGACGACACTCCATCTCAACAATTTTTTGAACGCGGGCTTTGTTTATGACGCCTACAACTGAAGCATCTAATTTGGCCGCGCAAATTTCCTTCGCGATTTCCTCTTTCAAATCAATAATTTCTTTGGGGCAACTGGAATTAGAACACTTTGCATCCATTAGAAACCTCTCTCCCTTTTGTTAGGGTTAATGTTAAGAACTAAGCGCCAACTGCTCCAAAAGTTCTTCTCTTCCTTTGTTTGTTTTGGCTGAATAGAGGATGATGTTTTGTTCGCCTGTTTTTTTCTTTATCATTTCCAATTGTTTTTTGACTTCTTTTTGTTTTAATTTGTCGGATTTGTTCGCGACGATGACAAAATCGTTTTCTCTCTTTCGCAACAAACCAAGCATTTCTATGTCAAAAGCGCTTGGTCCGACTTTCGCGTCAATAATGAGAACAACTTTTTTAAATATTATGCTTGATTTAAACAGATACCAAATAATCATTTTTCTGATTTTTTCTTTTTGCTTCAAAGAAATTTTCATAAATCCATAACCGGGCAAGTCAATAAAATATGTGTTTTTGTTAATCAAAAAGTAGTTTATCTGCTGTGTTTTTCCGGGCGTTGAGCCGGACTTAACTAGCCCCTTTCTCTCAACGAGCGAGTTAATGACGCTTGATTTCCCGACATTAGAACGACCGATAAAAGCGATTTGCGGGTATTCGCTGTATAAAATTTCGTTCGTGCCGAGAACGCTTTTGACGAACTCTGCTGATTGAATAATCATAAGATTATCTTAACAGGGAAAAACCATTTTGGCTAATTTTAAATTTCTGATATAATACAAACAGTTATTTAACAACTAAAAAGGAGAGAGTAGCCATGAAAGAAAAAGAAAGAAATCCGGTCAGCGAATATGCGGAAAAAATACGAAAAATTCCCGTCTTGAGCAAAAAGGAAGAACTGGCATTGGCGAAAAAAACCGCGAGAGGGAATAAAGAAGCGAAAAAGAAAATGATTGAATCAAATTTAAAATTGGCGTTTAGTATCGCGTCAAGATACACAAGAAATTGGCGAAATGAGGTTTTGGACATCTTGGATTTAATCCAAGAGGGAAACACTGGTCTCTTTAGAGCCGTTGAAAAATTTGACTGGCGAAAAGGATACAAATTTTCAGTTTATGCCTCGTGGTGGATTAAAGCGGCAATATTAAAATTGCTCTGCGAAAAATCAAGAACTATTAGAGTGCAAACCCACATCATTCTCGGCGTAAATCGTTATATCGAGGAGGTAAACGAAATACTCGCCAAAGAACATCGGACACCCACAAACCAAGAGATAGCCGAAAAAATAGGGCTTTCTGTCCAAACATTGCTTAAATATCTAAAATTGTTTCGAGAAGCTAACACAATTTCTATTGATTCTCCTCTTGGAACGGTAAGCGACCGTTGGGACACAAACACATTAAATGATGTTATCCCAGACAAAGAAACGCCCAACCCGGAAGAATTTGTCCGAATAAATCAACTTAATGAAAAAATCAGGAAAATGCTTTTATTTCTTACGCCAAGAGAAGAAAAAGTTTTAAGGATGCGTTATGGGATTGGAGAAAAATGGGATCACACACTCCGAGAAGTGGGAAATTTATTTGAAGTAACTCGCGAAGATATTAGGCAAATTGAAGTAAAAGCGTTAAGAAAACTCAATAAAAAATTTGTTGTCGGAACATTTAGAGGGCAAAATTTTGTTCTAAATGATTATTTATAAGAAAAGGAGGTTGCAAAAAGCAATCTCCTTTTATAATTTACACCATTCTACAACTTCCCTTCTGCTTCTTTTTCCATTTTATCCAACCGGGTGTAATAGTCAGGGAACTCGTTTAAATGCGCTAAAGCGATTTTACCAGTCATGATCGCGTCATCGTTTGTCACATTTGTCGCGGGGCTAACTAACCCGTGCTCTAATTCAACATCCATCCCCATCCTAAACTGTTCAAGATCAAACTTACTCCAATCAATTCCCAACGCCTCCCCGACTTCTTTCGCCTTTTCATTTGTAAACATATATTTAATTAGGGGGCTGCCCCCGCAACGGGGGCAGCCCCCGTCTTAGTTATTACTCTTCTAAACCCTTCTTAACTTCCTCAAACTCATTTTCAATTTCCTTCAACCGCGCGCGGCTTGCTTTAATCAAATCGACCCCTGTTTTAACTTTTTCAAGCCCCGCCTCCACATCAACTTCTTTTTGTTCGTCAAACCAACTAATAATCCCTTCTAATTTTTTTAATGAGTCCTTTAATTTATTTTTTTCCATAGTTATATTTTTAATCCACACTCTCCACTCTTGTCTTTATTTTACCATCTGCGACGCGAATATCAACCCCTTGTCCTGGCTCGACCTGCCGAACGCTTCTTAATATTTTTCCACTCGCTGAAGCGATGCTATACCCAAGTTTTAACTGCCTTTTTGGGTCGGCGGACTCAAGCTGTTTTTTCGCGTTGTTTAAATGATTATTTAAATAATCCAGTCCTCCCTGAAAATCAACTAAAAATTGATTGAGATAATTATCCAATTTTCCTCTGATGTTTTTGAGTGAATATCCCATCTCTGATAATTTATCTTTTAATTTGTTTTTGACTGTTTCAAATCTTTTGAAAACAAATTCAGAATGCTGTTTTAATCCCCTAATTAAATTTTCCAACAATCTCTGCTCTTGATTAAAAACTTCCTGATATTTATAGATTAAATCCCGTTCAAAGATTTTGACATTCGCAAGCGCGTTTTCCCACGATTTATTCAAGGCGACCGCGACGGCCGTGGGCGTTGATGTCATTAAATCAGCCGCCAATGAGGCAAGCGGGACATCTTTGTCGTGCCCGATGCCGCAAATGACAGGAACGCCAAAATCGGCGATTTTTCTGACCAAGTTTTCATTATTAAAGGCCTGTAAACTTTCTAAACTCCCGCCCCCTCGGATAATGACTAAAACATCTAACTTTTTGTCTTTAAAATAGTCAACTGCCGAAATTAAGTCGCGAACCGCCGCCTGGCCTTCCACCGTTGAATTAAAAAAACTGATTTTGTATCCCCGCCTGCCTAAATTATTCAAAAAATCATGAATGACCGCGCCTGTTTTGGAGGTGATCAAGCCAATCCTTTGCGGGAATTCAGAAATGGGTTTTTTCCTTTCCGGCGCAAAAAGTCCTTCACCTTCCAGTTTTTTCTTTAACTCTTCGTAGGCCTTTTTGAGCGCGCCTTCGCCAACTAATTCCGCCGACAAGACCTGAAAAGACAAACTCCCTCGCGGCTTATACACCTTCGGATATCCTTCCACAATAATCTCCATCCCCTCTTCAAACGCAATTCCGCACATCTGATAATCGCTCGCCCACATAAAACAACTTAAAGCGCTTCCGTCGTTTTTGTCTTTCAAAGTGAAGAATAAATAGCCGCCACGAATATCTAAACTGCTAATTTCTCCCTTCACGCGCGCGCCTTGTTTTTGTAAATTAAGATTAAGCAAATCCAAATACCCGCTCACGGTCAAAGGTTTTTTTTCATCGTTCTCTTCTTCTTTCTCTTCTCCCTCATTCACAATCACCAAAATATCCTCCCCGTATTTCTCAAACTTCCTCTCTTTAATTCCCTTAATCGCCAAAAGCCCTTCTTTGTTTTTTGGCGCCGCTTCTGCGATCTCTTCCAAAACGCTATTAGGGAAAACACGAAAAAGCGGAACTCCCTCATTCCGAGCCGCAACCTCCCGCCAACCTTTTAATTTTTGCAAGATATCCATTTTCTATAAAAACCAAGTGACAGCGCGAAAGCGATAATCGCGGTGACGGCGTAAACGACGGCGATAGTTATATCCTCGCCCGCGGTAAATCGTTTAACACTCGCGAATGTCCAAACCACTCCCGAAACAAACCAAAAAATTGTAAAAACCTTTGCTTTTGTTTTGTCCATAATCTCACCTCTATTCAGCTACTATTCGGCTATCGGATAGCCGAATTATTAAGCGTTGTTTGTGGAGGCGCTTTCTAAAATTTGGAAGATTTTTTCTTTAATCATTGTCTCGCGGATATATTCGCGGACTGCTTCAGGGTTGACCTTCTCCGCAAGGTCGGGATTGTTGGCATATGCTTTGAGCATCTGCTCCGCCTGCTCTTCTAATTCTTTCTCATCAACTTCAATTTTTTCTAACTTATTAATCTCTCTAATAATTAAATTAAATTTAACCCGATTCTCCGCGTTTTGATGCCAACCCTTGCGAATTTCATCTTTGTTCGCTTTTGTCTTTTTCAGATAATCGTCAAATTTAATGCCCGTCCTTTCAACGCTGTTTTGAAGTTCTTTCATCATTAAATTTAATTCCTCTTCCAGCAATAATTCAGGAACATCCATTTCGCTTTCTTTAATAACTTGCCCAATAATTTTTTCTCTCAATTCCCCGCGCGCCTTCGTTTCTGCCTCTCTTTCAAGCCATTTTTTAATATCTTTCTTTAAACTTTCCAAATCTTTAAACTCGCCGAACGATTTGGCGAATTCATCGTCAATCTTTGGCAATTCCACTTTTTGGACTAAGCAGACCTTAACCCTGAAATCAACTTTTTTGCCTTCCAATTTTTCGCTTTGATATTTTTCCGGAAAAACGACGCTAAATTCTTTTTCCTCGCCTTCTTTTAATCCGATTAAATTATCTTCAAACCCGGGAACAAATCGCGACTCGCCGATAATGAGAGGGTGTTTTTTACCTCCTCCGTTTTCCACTTTTTCTCCGTTGAGAGAGGCATCAAAATCTATTTCCAACCGGTCGCCTTTTTGGGACGCTTCTTTGGTTGTGATAAATTTCGCTTTTTGTTTCCGCAATTTTTCCAATTCTCCGTCTACCTGCTTATCTTTAATTTTAACTTTCTCTAATTTAAATTTTATTTTTTTGTAATCCGAAAGTTTAACTTCGGGCAAAACCGTCACAACCGCCTTGTATTCCAAGGGGTTGCCTGGCGCGATTTTAGTAATCGCGATTTCGGGCGAGCCGATAACTTCCAAATTGTTTTCTTTGAGCACTTGCGGATATGTTTCTCTAATCGCAATTTCGCCCGCTTCTTGGCATACTCCCATTTCGCCGATATGTTGCTTAACAATATCAGCCGGAGTTTTCCCCGGGCGAAATCCATCAACTTTTATTTGTTTTGAAATTTCCGATAACGCTTTTTGGGTGTATCCCTCCATTTTTTCGGCTGAAATTTCCACTTCAATTTCTTTTTGCGACTTAGGTAAATCTTTAATTTGTGTTTTCATAATAGTTTCTTATTCAAAAGCGGGGCGATTTGCTTTTTTCTGGAAACGACTTTTTCCAAAAGCATCGTTCCCCCGCTGATTTTGCCGCCAAAGACGGCTTTTGCTAATTTTTCTTCTCTGTCTCCTAAAAGATAAAGATGGGTTTCTTCTTTGAGAATATCAACGACGCCGAAAAAAAGATAGTCCAGCCCGTCTTTCTTTTTCTTCTTTTTCAGCGCGTCCATCATCACCGCTTTCTTTTCGTTGACGCTCGCGGCGTCCACGGTCTCCCAAACGCCGATGCCGACTTTGCTTTTGCCCATCTGATAGAATTTATAGTCCTTCTCAATAATTTCCTCTGTTTTAACGCCCTTCAAAGATGATTTCGCCTTAAACATATCCTCCGCCAGTTTTTTAATATTTATCTTCGCTATTTTATTTAATTCTTTGACGATTTTTTTATCCTCCTCTGTTGTCGTCGGCGAATTAAAAAACAAAGTATCGGAAACAATCGCGGCAATCATTAAAAAGGATACATCTGCGGTTATCTTTATTCTCTTTTCTAAAAGGATTTTATAGAGAACGGAACAAGAGGACCCCAACGGCTCCACTCGGCTGTAAATCGGTTTCGCCGATTTTAGACCGCCTAAATTGTGATGGTCAATGACCGCGATTAAATTATTTTCATCCACTCCCTGAATGATTTGGCTCGGCTCGGTCGTGTCAACTAAAATCACTTTTTCCGTTTTGACTTCATTAATTTTTGACGGCAAAGCGATTTTCGTCGTTTTAGGCAAAAGGTCTAAAATGAATTTCGTTTCGTTATTCAAATCCCCCGCTCTTTTCGCTTCCGCCTCAACGCCAAAAATCTTCTCGCCATAAAAAGCGGCAACCGCCGCCGCGACAACCGAATCCGTATCAGGACACAAATGCCCCAAAACAATTGTCTTATTTTTCATAAACCTATATTACATAATTCTGGTCTTTCGGTCAACGGACATCCGGGGACAGTCCCCGCGGCAGGGACTGTCCCCTTGTTTTTTTTGTGGTATAATACAATCATGGTGGATAAAAATAAATTCGGCTTTCGTAAAGCCGAATGGGAAATTATGAAAAAGAATGATGGAGGGATAATTGAATTGGAGGAGGAGAGGGCGAGAAAGAAGGCGGCTGTTCGGGAGAGGAAGAAGAAACCGAAGATGAAGGTCTCGGGAAAGAGCGTCTTTGGGTTGCAGAAGATTATGCGCAAGCATCAGGGGGCTGCCCCCGCCGCGGGGGCAGCCCCCAAATTCCCTTAACTCCTTGACCTGTTTTTTGTTCTGTGATAAATTACATATAGTTGAAATGAAGTTTATTGTTCAAATTTTAATTAATGCTTTGGCTATTTTCTTAGCCGACTATTTAGTGCCTGGATTTAATTTTGAAGGCGATATTTTAGCGTTTTTAATTGCTGGGTTAGTTTTGGGATTAATTAATATTTTTGTCCGCCCCATTCTCCGCTTTATTTCAACCCCTTTAATTGTTTTAAGTTTAGGACTCTTTATTTTAATTATTAACATTATTTTACTTTGGCTCGCTGAATATTTTTTGCCCGAATTAACGATTGTTGGATTTTGGGCATATTTCTGGGGCATCTTGATTATCAGCGCGCTTAATATGGTTTTTGGACCAGGAAAGAAAAAAGAGGATTAAAAATCTTATGGAACTTACTTTATCAATTATTCAAATTGTGATCGCTTTGTCTTTAATTACAACCATTCTTCTCCAACAGAGAGGCGCGGGTGGCGCGGGGATTTTTGGCGGAAGCGGAGGCGGAGGCGGATATTATGCTAAAAGGGGTTTTGAAAAAATCCTTTTTACATCTTCTATTATTTTATCTTGTTTATTTATCGTGACTGCGTTTGTTAACTTGTTGATTTAGCGGTCATTATTTCTATTCGTACTCAATTGAACAAATTAATATCTCTTTTTAAGAGAACTATTAAAGCGCCTGGCGGACGGTGGCCGAGTTGGCGCCAGTTATCGTGTTGGCTTAAAGTTTTGCCTCGCAGGGAGCGGTGGCTTGCTCGCGGTTTTTCTTTTGTTATTATCGCTTCCATCGCCGCCTTGTTTTTCAGCGCCTATTGGTTCCAAACCCAAAGCGTCCCAAAGTCGGGCGGAAAATACACGGAAGGTATTTTGGGCCAGCCCCGATATATCAATCCTGTCTTGGCGCAAACCAACGACGCGGACCGCGATTTGGTTCGTCTTGTTTTTTCAGGCCTATTTAAATACGACGGGCAAGGCAATCTTATCCCCGACCTCGCGCGCGACTATACGGTTGAAACCGACGGACTAACATACAATGTTTTTCTTAAAGAAAATGTTTTTTGGCACAATGGCGAACCACTCAAAGCCGACGATGTCATTTTCACTATTAAAACCATTCAAAACCCTGAATACAGAAGTCCGCTTAAGGTTAATTGGCAAGGGGTCGTTATTGAAAAAGTTGACGATCTGACGATTCGTTTTAAATTAAATAATGTTTACGCGCCTTTTTTACATAATTTAACTGTTGCGATTCTGCCAAAACATCTTTGGTCTGGTATCTCGGCGCAGAATTTCGCTTTGGCGGAATACAACCTTAAGCCGATTGGCTCCGGGCCCTACCAATTTGAAAAATTAATCAAAGACAAGGATGGCAAGGTTGTGTCAATTGAATTAATTCGCAACGAACAATTTTATTTACAATCAGACAGTAACGGCGAAATTAAGCCATTTATTGAAAAAATTGCCTTAAAATTTTACAACAGCCAAACTGCCTTAATTGAAGCGAAACAAAAAGGACAAATTGACGGATTAAGTTTTCTCTCGGCAAACAACCAAACGGATTTGGAAAATAATTTGAATATCCATCAGATAAGTTTGCCTTCATATTACGCGCTCTTTTTTAATCAAACCAAAAGCAAACCCCTCGCCGACAAAACCGTTCGTTTGGCTTTGGCGCATAGCATTGATAAGGGAGAAATCATCAACCAGGTTTTGAACGGGCAAGGCGTTTCTGTTAACTCGCCTCTTTTAGAGGGATGGCCAAGTTGGACTTCTGAAACAAAAGTATATGACTTTTCGCCAGAACACGCGCGAAATATTTTAGAAGCGGAGGGCTGGAAGGACACGGACGAAGACGGATTTAGGGAAAAAACAATTGATGATGAAGAAGTTAAATTGGAAATAGGGCTTTTGACGACTAATTGGCCAGAATTAAGACAAACCGCGGAAATGATTAAAGGATACTGGGAAGAAATCGGAGTTAAAGTGAATTTGAGCATCGTTGACGCGGCGTCTGTCCAGCAGGACTACATCCGCCCGCGCGAGTATGACGCTTTACTTTTCGGCGAAGTTCTCGGCGCCGACCCCGACCCCTTCGCTTTCTGGCATTCATCGCAAAAGAAAGACCCGGGTCTTAATTTAGCGCTTTATCAAAACGACGACGCCGATAAACTTTTGGAAGACGCGCGGCAAGTGATGGACCAAGAAATTAGGACGCAAAAATATGTTGAATTCCAGAAAACACTAACTGAAAACATCCCCGCTATTTTCCTATACAGCGCGACTTATCTTTATCCAGTGGTTGAGAAAATAAAGGGAATTTCTATTGAACGAATCACCGACCATTCTCAAAGATTTTCCCAAGTTGAAGATTGGTATATTAGAACAAAGAGAGTGGAAAAATAAAAGAAATTAAAGTTATGAACTTAGAAAATATTAAACCTGGCATCCGTTATTTGGCGGAGATGGACAATATAATTTACGACCGCGAGTGGCTTGAAAGCGCGGGAGATTTGGGTTTGTATTTCATGTATCGCGATTTAGCGGAAAACGATGAAGACCGCGAAAAAGCAGTTAAAGAAAATTTAAGATACGACATTACTGTGATGCCAAATATGATGCTGGGGAAGGAATATAATAAAACAGCTGGACATGGTCATCCGCTCGTTTTAGAAACAGGACTAACCTATCCAGAAATATACGAGGTCTTAAGTGGAAAAGTTATTTTCCTTCTTCAGAAAATTAGCGGAAATGAAATAGATGATGTTTACGCAATTGAGGCGGGAGAAAACGACAAAGTAATTATTCCGCCAAATTACGAACATTTAATGTTTAATATCGGCGGCAAAGAATTAAAAACAGCAAATTGGATTTGCCGCGGATTTACATCAAATATTTACATAGGAGTTAAAGAAAAACATGGTTTTTGTTATTACGCCGTCAAGGATGACTTGGGAAAAATTGAATGGATTAAAAACGAAAACTACGCTGTCGTCCCGCCTATAAAATTTTTGGGGGCAAATATCGGTCTAGAAAAATTCGGCATAAGCAAAAAAGAAAAGTTATACGACCTAATTAAAACCCCCGAAAAACTCGGTTTCCTAAAAACCCCGCAGAATTATGAGTGGAAATAGATAAGGTTTGGGGACAGTCCCTCGCGGCGAGGGACTGTCCCCAATAATGCTAAGTTGGGGGCTGCCCCCGTTGCGGGGGCAGCCCCCAAATAAAAAAACCCGACTGGTTTTTGTAACCAATCGGGTTTCAGTTAAGGTAGCGCATTCTCCGAGACAGGAATTATTTTATAGTTTGTTTCTGTTTTTTTAACAATAAAGATTTCTGGAATATCTGACGGATTTGATTCTACATAATAAGCCCTATATTCATCCTTATCATCACCTCCTTTTAATAAAACAATTGGCCAATCGTCAATTTTATAATATATCTCTCCGTCTTTTAAATCAAAAAAATTGAGTGGAGTTCCTCTTTCGCTATAGCCACCACCCAAAAAAGACACCGAAGAAGCCGTCAATAACATACCCATAAAAATACCAGCAAAAAAACTAGCCAGTGGCATTTTTCTTGGTTTCTCTTGATTTTCCTCTCCCATAACACCCCCTCCTTATGTAAGAATTAATATTTAATTTTCAGTGTACTTTTCACATAATACAGCATAAAATAAAAATAGTCAAGGGCGAGTGGTGGAATTGGCAGACACGCATGGTTCAGGGCCATGTGGCAGCAATGCCTTGCGGGTTCAACTCCCGCCTCGCCCACGCGAAATAACTAACTCGGGGGCTGCCCCCGCAACGGGGGCAGCCCCCAAAATAACTATGAATAACAATAACAATAACAATAACACAAAACCTTCTCTAAAAACAGAAGGAAAACTTCGCATTATCCCTTTGGGCGGATTAGGCGAGGTCGGGCGGAATATGATGGTCTTTGAGTATAACGACCCTACTTTGCCTGACGGCGGCGATATTATTATCGTTGATTTGGGACTTCAATTCCCAGAGGAAGATATGCACGGGATTGATTATATCATCCCAAACACGGCGTATCTTAAGGATAAAATAAAAAAAATCCGTGGCATTATTATCACCCATGGCCACTACGACCATATTGGGGCAATCCCCCATTCTATGGCGCGATTAGGCAACCCGCCCATTTACACCGCCGCTTTAACGCGAGGGATTATTATGAAGAGGCAGGAGGATTTTCCAGACGCGCCGAAATTGGATATTCACCTCATTAAAAAAACCGATAAAATTAAACTTGGTTGTTTTAATATTGAATTTTTTCATGTTAATCACACTATTCCCGATGGAGTTGGATTGGTGATTGACACGCCCGTCGGACGAATTGTTCACACGGGCGACTTTAAGTTTGACCATAGCCCTATTGGCGATGAGCCAGCCAATATTTCACGAATTACTGAAATCGCCAGCAAGGGTGTTTTGGCTTTGATGTCGGACAGCACCTGCGCGGAAAAACCAGGTCATTCTATTTCGGAAAAAGAAATTCAGGACAATTTAGAATTAATTTTCAATGAGGCGCCTGGACGAATTATTATAGCGACATTCGCGTCTTTAATTAGTCGTATTCAAGAAGTCGTCACTTTAGCTGAAAAATCAGACCGTAAAATCGTTATTGAAGGATATAGCATGAAGGCCAATGTGGAAATCGCTCAACAACTTGGTTATCTAAAAATAGAGAAAGGGACGATCATCCCTGCTAAAAAAGCGGCTGATTATCCCCCTCAAAAAATAATTATCCTTTGCACTGGAGCGCAAGGCGAGGGAAACGCTGTTTTGATGCGGATTGTCAATAAAGAGCATAAATATATTAGAGTTCAAAGAGGCGACGCTATTATTTTTTCATCATCCGTCGTTCCTGGCAATGAAAGATCTGTCCAAAATTTGAAAGACACTTTTTGGAGACAAGGCGCCCGCGTTTATCATTATAAGATGATGGGCATTCACGCAGGAGGACACGCGCAAGAAGAAGAGTTAAAGATAATGATTAACCTGATGCGGCCTAAGTTTTTTATTCCAATTCATGGAAATTATTATATGCTTAAACTGCACGGAGAAATCGCTGAAAGCGTTGGCATACCTCCGCAAAATGTTATTGTGGGCGAAAATGGACTCGTCATTCTGGCGGACAAAGACCTGATTGAGTTAACTAAAGAGACCGCTCCGACAAATTATGTTATGGTTGACGGACTGGGAGTCGGCGATGTCGGGCAAGTCGTTTTGCGAGACCGACAAGCAATGGCGGCCGACGGAATGTTCGTGATTATTGCTGTGGTTGACGGCAAAACGGGCAAAGTTCGCGGCGAACCAGATATTATTTCGCGCGGATTTGTTTACTTGCGGGAATCAAAGGAACTGCTTAACCAGACAAGAAAGAAAACTAAAGAAATTATTAACAGCGCTTCTTCAGACGCAGGCGCGGCAAACTGGACCTACATTAAAGACAATGTTCGTGACAAAATCGGAAAATTCCTATACACTAAAACGCAAAGGCGGCCAATGGTTTTACCGGTAGTGATTAAGATATAATTCTTTAAAAATTGAATATGGAAATATGGAGGGAAAGGTCGAAACTTACTAATACAAGGAGATTTATTATTATGGAAAATAAGATAGAAGATTCAAGCAGCGGTCCTCAATTTGGCATGGAAAATCAGGGTGGCTGGGGCAAGCGCTTCAGAGAATGGCTTAATAGATATGGCAGTTCCGTGATTCTTCCAGTTGTCGCGCTTTTAATTTTAGCCGGCGGCATCTACTTATACGCTAATCAAAAATCTGAAGATGTAACGCTTTCATTGGGAGATAATCCAGCGATAAGTCAAGAAGAAGTAAATCAAGAAGAAGTGGTTGATTTAGAAGAAGAATTCACCTCTAAAGAAATTGAAGTCATTATTCCCGAATCAAGAAAAGAAAGTGGTTCGGTTATTGAAAAAGCGGTCAGAGGCGACAGCGTCACACGATTATCTCGCCGCGCTCTAAAAAGTTATACCGAAAACAACTCAGAAAATCTGACTAACGAGCATAAAATTTACATTGAGGATTATCTTAAAGACCAAGTTGGGTCAAGACCGTTAGAAGTTGGAGAGGAAATTACCTTTTCCGAAGATTTGATTAAAGAAGCAATTGACGCCTCTTTAGAATTATCACCAGAACAGTTAAAGAATCTTGAAAAATACAGCGCTTTAGTTGTTTCTTGGTAGAAAGATAAGATTAACAACGGACGAAACGACATAGTTCTTTCTTTGAAATTAAAATCTACAATCATAAAAGCCCCTAAAATAGGGGCTTTTATGATTCCCTGTGGGGGGGGCTGCCCCCGTTGCGGGGGCAGCCCCCCAAATTATTTAATCAAAATACTGCTTTTGGAAACCGTCCGCGTATATTAACGCTCGGCCGGCAATACTTAAAAGACCTTGCCAATATTTGCCGCCGATGTAAATAGCGTACGCCTTTCTTTCTGCCTCGTAAGTTTGCGCTGTCGCCCCCGCGTCGGCCAATTTAATAGCAGAAGCAGTAAAAGCGTCCATAGGAACCCACGGATTAGGCGGATTATTTCCCGTCATAGCGGCAACTCTGTCTTTATACGCCAGCCAAGTGGTCGGCATAAATTGGGCTATCCCCATCGCTCCTCCGCACCCCTGGTAAGCGCTTGGCTTAGCCGAGACGGGCTGTGTGTCGGGATTTAGACCTAACTCCTTGCAAATCTGCAAAAAGGCATTCTTGAGATTCGTCCCCATAGTAATATATCCCCGATTTAGATTACAATTATACATATCAGTCCGCCAATCACCCGTTCCAACATTGAGACCCAAACGGGATTCGTTTTCCAAAACACCTAAAAGATAAGCCGGTCTGATGCCCGTTTTCGCTCCGGCAAAAATAGCGCTGCGAACCATTTCTTCTTCTGTTAAATTATATTTCTCTAATAACGAAATCTGCCCTTTTATAAAAACTATTTCTTTCTGCGCGCCCTGAATCATTTGCTGATAAAGCCGTTCCTCTCCTTTGGTCTTGTCTAATAAGTCCTCTTTCTGCCCTTGCTTATTCTCAACAGTTCTTTTTTGCGCCAACTGCAGCGCTTTTAATTGATTTTGCGTCATCCTTTCTTCTTCTAAATCCTGTTTTTCCGCGTTTAGTTCCTCTCTTACCGCCCGGACGGCGCTTAAAACGCTTTGGATTTTTTCCTGCGCGCTTTCTAAAGCATTAATTTCATCAAAAAAATCGGAAAACTTTTCGTTTTTCAAAATCACCTCAAGGAGCGTTTCTTGGTCTCCGCGCGCGACCGTTCTAATATATTCCGCCAAAAGCCCTTTTTTCTCTTCTATATTGTCTTCAAGAGCGCTAATCTGACTGTCTATTTCCTGAATATTAAGCGCGCTTTCTTGAATAATCAAGTCCAGCTGTTTTACTTCCGCCTGAATTTTGCCAACTTCATTTTCTAAAATCTGAATTTCATTATTAAGCGTTTTGGATTTTTGCTGGTTTGTCTGAATGTTTTGTTCGTACTGGTCAATTTCTTCCTGTTTTTGCCTAATTTGATCCTCTAAATCGCGCTTAAGATCTTCTGAACTTGCTGCGCGAAGCAAAAAAGGCGTCGTTAAAAAAAGTATAAACAACGCCGATAAAAATAAATATTTTGCTGACAAATTACTCATTTCCTCCACCAGAAACATCGCCGCCTTCTTGGCCCTCTTCTTTCTTCTCTTTGCCCTTCTTTTCAACCTCAACTTCTTCAACTGACTCAGTCGGCGTCTGTTCCAATCCCTCTAATTCCGCGCTCGTTCGCGGAGGAACCACAGAAGCGATTATTTCTTCTAAGTTAGCAGTTACTTTAACATTCTCCGGAATTTTTAAATCCTTAAGGCGAATGTTGTCATTAAATGTCTTGATAATAGATATGTCCACTTCAATCTCTTTAGGCAAATTCTGCGGCAAAGCCCTTACTTCAATTGACTGAATGTTCTTAACCAAAACGCCGCCTTCGCTCTTAACCGCCATTGACTCGCCGACAAAAACCAAAGGAACTTCAACTTCTGTTTCTTCGTCCATTTTAATTTGATTAAAATCAACATGGATAATTTTTCCGCTCACGACATCTTTCGCCGCATCTTGAATTAAAACCACTCTTTCGTCTTCTTTTCCTCCATTGTTTATTTTCAATTTAACCAACGCGCTTGCGCCGGCTTTTTCATATATTTTTTTTAAATCTTGTTCATCAACGGCAAGCAAAAGGTTCTCAACTTCGCGGCCATACAAAACAGCGGGAACAAAACCTTGTTCCCTGATTTTCTCGTTTTTGCGCCCCGTCCCTTCGCGCATTTTTACTAAGAGTTCTAACATAAGCTAATCCTAACAAAAAAAGACCCTCTGGTCAAGAAGAAATAAGTAGTAAACTTTACAATTCTCGCGCGAGTTCTAATTTTCCCACGCGTTCCTTCAAATCATTTACCTCAAACTGCGGAGCCAAATTTCCCAATCTTAACTCAATCGCTTCATGCCCATCTTTCAATTCACTTAAATCATTCTTTACTTTAACCAAATCGTTTTTTACTTTATTAAACCCATAATCAACCGCCTCTAAAATAACCTTGCTTTGGCTCGCCAGCGCTTTATCTAAAGTTTTTTCTAAAGTTTCTTCTAAATCTTTTTTAGTAACGAATTGATTATCTTTATTTTTTCCTAACATTTTTATTTTCCTTTCTTAGACATTCTATCATAAAGAGCCAAAAACAACAAAACAAGATTGTGGATAAAATTCGGGGACAGTCCCCATTCAGAATGGGGACTGTCCCCTCTATGCTGATTTTTCAACCTCAATCGCTTGGACCGGACAGACATCAACCGCCTCCTGGGCGCATTTCAAATCGCCGCCATCCTTAAGGACCGCTTTATTGTCGCTGTCCATCTCAAAACAGTCCGAACAAACAGCGACGCAACTGCCGCACCCGATGCACTTATCTTTATCTATTTTTATTTTCATAATTATTTCAAAAAGGTTAAACAAAGAGAAATTAAAGGTCGGGTTTCTGAAGAAATTAAAGGTCAGACCTTTCAAAACGACATTATCGCGACTGCTTATTATTTAGTGACAAACTGATGGAAAGGTCTGACCTTAATTTTTCGCAGTTTTAAATGTCAGACCTTCTTATAGCTTTTACAATGGTTTCAATTCAATATTTTGATGAATTGGCGTTCCTTCGCTCGCCTCAAAATATGCCGAAACATAATTCGCGTAGCCCGCTCTTTCCGCTTTCAGATAATAAGTTCCTTCTGGAACCAAGAAAGAATACTGTCCTGTTTTATCGGTATCTTGAGGATTACTTTGGTCGTAAGAATGAGCCGACCAAATCTGCCAATCGTAAGTCGCTGGATTAAGCCAAAATAGAGTAACTTTCGCCCGTGGCAAACGCGCTTCAATAAATTCACCCGCGACCTTCGCCATTGCATAAACATATCCTTCCGGGTCAATCAACATTTCCGTTCCAATTTCCTTAATTGGCGCTTCTTGATATTCAATAATTGTCTTAAAAAAATAATTTCCGGATATTGGAGGAATCTGAATAACCGCCTCATAAATCCCGTCTTGATTATCATCGGCAAAAACATATTGCCCGACCAGCCAATCTTTGGCTTGGGCTTTTTGAATCACCGCCGCTTCAGCTACCTTAAAAGGAAACAATCCATTAGGCGCCTCACCATGCAGCCCGCCGGTAAAGAGTAGTTGCCCCTGGATTTGCTTAATTGTTTCGCCCGGCTTCGGTTTAATAAACGCCTTAACATTGACACCCGCGATTAAATTAATTTTATCCTCTTTGGTTTGACTTAATTTAATGCTCCCGTGAGTTGAACTAAAAAATATTTCTTCTTGTTTAATTAATTCTTTTTCTTCAACTTTTTCAACTTTTTCCACTTGAGAAATTTGCTTTTTAATTGGCGGCAATAAATCAACAATTTCTTTCATGGATGGCGGATTAAACAAAATCGCTATTTTTTTAACTTGATATTTTGCCATTTGATAAAAACTGGCTATTTTTTTAACTATTAATTTGGGCGCCTGAATAAAAATTGCTTGAACGACTTTTTTAGTTTGCCCGACAAAGCCAAAAACAACCGGTTTAACAAATTCATCAGTCAATGATTTCGCTATTTCCTCAAAAAAAGTAAATTTCGGCAGTTGAGGAATTTTTCTGACCTGTTCGGAAACTCGTTTGAGAATGTCTGGAATTTTTGAACGATGTTCTTCTGGGATAAGGTCGTACGGCTCCGCGGGAATTTCTTCTTCAACCTTCTCAACCTCTGGAATTTCCGGGACTTCCGGCTTAAACGGCCATTTTTCCTCCTTTTCAGACGGCTCAACTGCTTCGGCGAACTTGGTAATAATAACAAAATCAATTCTTATTTCTTCGCTCATTAAACCAGCCGCGTCTTGAACTTTAATTTTAATCCAATGTTTTCCATCTCTTAATGGAGTATCAATTTGATACAACCAGCCGCCATTTACATCCGCCATCGTCTGATAAACAATAAAATCATCAAGGGTAATAGTAATTTTAGCGTTCGGCTCGGCTGTCCCCCTAATCAATGGTGTATTATTATCTATCGTCTGTCCATCTTTCGGCTCAATCACCGCGGCCTTTTCTGGCGCGCTTATATCAAGAATAATGCTGTCGGAAATCGCTTTTGAAACTCCGCCTTGGGCTGAACGAAAGATAACATAAACAGTTTTCGCGCCATCGCCTTCGGGTAAAAACCAAATCTTGGAAGTTTGATAATCCTCCCAACTAATTCCAGAAAAATCATCCGAGTTTGAAATTGCCATTTGAATGGCGTTTTTGGCGAACAAAGAAAGATTGACCCTAACCGAAGACGCGTAGACATCCCCGTCATTGATTAATAGAGAAGCAGTCGGGGGCGGATTAGTCGGCAGTGGAGGACCAGCCGCGTTTATCTCAACAACACAGGCGGCGCTGCATAAGTCGCCCGATACGGTATTTCCGTCGTCGCATCCTTCGCTCCCTTCAATCACTCCGTTGCCGCATCGAATCGTCACCCAATCAGTTTTCACTTTATAATCAACGGTCAAGCAAGAATCGCCATCCGAACAATTAAAACTAATCCAGCCCGTATTTTCGCCCCAGGCGTAACCCGAAAAATAGCCGTTTGTGTCAATGCTCACTCCCCCGCCAGTCGGATTAAAATTGACCCAGCCCGTATTTTCGCCCCAGGCGTATCCTGACAAAATACCGCCCGTAGTATTGCTAACTCCTCCCTCGCTTGGATTCAAATTAAGCCAGCCCCCGTTTTCAAACCAAGCGTATCCAGTCAATCCAGAATCCGTCACCTGAACATTGCCATCGCTATCCCCAAAATTCACCCAACCCAAATTTTCCGACCAAGCGTATTTATCAGCAGAATCTATCATTTCTGTGGTACCAGAAGCTAAAACAGTTAATGGAAAAACTATAAAAAACAACGATAAGATACCGCAGATTACTACAGATTTCGCTGGTTTTACAACTACTTGCGCGTTTTTCATTAAAGTAATTCCCAATGCCCTGCTCTTTTAGTTCCCACAAACTTAATTTTTCCGTCTTTTTTTAAATCTTTTAAATCTCTTTCTATTGTTTTTTCGGTAACTCCTATTTCTTTAGCTAAAGAAATATAAGTAAACTTTTTCTTACTTTTAATCTTATTAATAATAATTTGTTTTCTTTTGTCTTTACCGACATCTTTACCGACATCTTTACCGACATCTTTACCGACATCTTTTTTAGTAAATTCTTTGCTAAAAGCTGCTACCTCAAATCCCCCGCTAACTTCTTTAAAGTCCAACCCCTTTAAGCCGTGTTCTCTAAACTGATCAATTGCCTTTTTAATTCCGCTACCATATCTCTCAATCAAACCACAATCCCTGAAAATCTCCGCAACTAATTTATTTCTTGGGCAAGATCTTTCAGTGCCTCTTTTAATGTTTTCTAAACTTAAATCATAAGGCAACTTGCCAATATTCCAAAAAATTAATTTATCTGGATAAACTCTAAATTGTGAATGCGCGCCTTCCCTATAATCTCTATGGACAATAGCATTAATTACAATCTCTCTTAAAGCGGTAATTGGATACTGCCATTTTTCTTCTCTTCTGGGCTTACCTGTAAAAACATATTCTTTTAAAATATAACTTTCAATAAAATCCATTACTTCCTCAACCTCAGCAATCAAATCGTTTCTAATAATTTTACTCTTTTTAATTATAGTGTCGGTTTGAAAAAGCCCTATTTGAATATCTGTCTGCCTCAATGGCTTTTTGGAAAATAATAACATACTGGCAAAACTAGGATATTCATTTCCATCCTCTTCAACAATCAAAGAATATTTTCTTAAAAAACTTAGATTATCTCCTAAACTAATGCTTAAATTTTCTTCAATTATTGCTTTAACTTGAGAAATTTTGTCTTGGTTTAGTTTATCTAAGTCAGCATCTTTATCCGCGTAAAAATCCCAGCTGGAATTCTTAGTCCTTAAATACATTTCAGCCACATCTTGCAAGGACAGAATATGATTACTATTATTCTTTCTAATATAATAACGATTTTTAAAAGACACGGGCTTTAAAGGAAATTCTAAAACTTCAAAAATAATTATTATTTTATTTTTAAAATTAACTTGATAAGCATTAACATTCAAATAGGGCTGAGTTTTATTTTTAATTTCATTAGCCCATTTTTGAATACTTTCTTTGTTAATTTTAACTCCCGCAATTTTGCCATTATCACCAACGCCAAGTAAAACTTTTCCGCCTTTAAAATTAGCAAACGCAACCAAACTTATAATAACTTCATCTGCAAAATCCCTTTTAAATTCAATATTCTCGTTTTCTCCATCTTTGATAATTTTCAAAATTTCTTTTTTCATTGTTTTGCTAATCAAATATTATGGTATTATAAAACTATATCTTAATAATCTTCTCTATGCCAAATTATACCACAAAATCAAATAACACCCAAAAATCCGCGCAATACGAGAGAGAGAGAGAGAGAGAGAGAGAGAGAGAGAGAGAGAGAGAGAGAGAGAGAGAGAGAGAGAGAGAGAGAGAGAGAGAGAGAGAGAGAGAGAGAGAGAGAG